>NZ_JBOBDM010000004.1:0-147298 GCF_050586605.1 Pseudomonas sp. ES1
CACCCCCTCCCCCATGGGGGGGTGGTTTTCCCCCGCGATCGTTTCAGCCTTCGTTATCTATTTAGATCTTCCAGCTATCACCTTCATATCCAAATGGTAGAGATCAAAGTGCCATTAATCAGGAAGGCTTAAATACAGCTTCCTATACTCCAGCAGGAACAGTCTCCAGCCGCGCGTCGTGGGGACCGGAGAGCACTCGACGAAGAGGCCTGCAATGGAGTGGCTGGGACTGCAATTGTTCTCGGGATTACCGACGACCGGGCAGATCATCCTCGACTGCCAACACAACCCCTACCTGGTGCTGTTGGCCTTTGCCGTGGCCAGTGCCGCCTGTTTCGCCACCCTGGACATGGCCGAGCGGCAAAGCCATTGCGAAGACCGCCTGGCCCGCAGGCAATGGCGAATACTGGGCGCCTGCTGCCTGGCCGGTGGTATCTGGGCGATGCACTTCATCAGCATGCTGGCCTTCCAGGCACCGCTGGACATTCACTACGACGCGGCCCTGACCGGCCTCTCCCTGCTGATCGCGCTGCTTGCCGCATGGCTGGCAATGAACGGCCTCGACCGTGCGCAAATGCGCCCGCACCACTACCTGCAGACCGCGCTGTTCATCGGCATCGGCATCAGCACCATGCACTACGTCGGCATGGCCGCCCTGCAGACCAGCGCCCAGCAGCACTACCAGACGGCCCTGTTGCTGGCATCGATCGCCATCGCCGTGGCCACCAGCCTGATCGCCCTGCTGATGGCCCGGCACTTCCGCCAGGGCAGTGGCACCTTGCACCTGCTGATGAAATACGGCGCCAGCCTGCTGATGGCCGGCGGCATTGTCGTGACCCACTTCACCGGCATGGCCGCCATGACCCTGGTGATCCCCAGCGAGACTGCCCTGCGCCTGACCAACGGCGACAACAGCCTGCAACTGGCGCTGACCATCGCCTTCATCACCCTGCTGATCAGCGGCAGCAGCATCAGCGCAGCGCTGTCCGACAAGAAGCTGCAAAGCAAGGAGCACGACCTGCGCCGGGTGAACCTGCTGCTCAGCCAGCTCGACCAGGCCCGCGCGTCACTGCAGCAGGCCGCGCACTATGACGCGTTGACCAACCTGGTCAACCGCCGTGGTTTCAACCAGGTGTTCGCCGAACGCCTGGCCGAGCATGCCGCCAGTGAAAGCATGCTCGCGGTGATGTTCCTCGACATCGACCACTTCAAGCGCATCAACGACAGCCTCGGCCATGCCGCCGGCGACGAACTGCTCAAGGTGATCGCCGGGCACATCAAGGCCGCGACCCGTGGTCACGACCTGGTGTCGCGCTTCGGCGGCGACGAGTTCTGCATCGTCACCGCACTCAACAACCGCGACGAGGCCCGCCATCTGGCGCAGCGCATCATGTTGCGCATGAAGGAGCCTATCGACCTGGCGGGCCGGCGCATGGTCATGACCACCAGTATCGGCATCAGCATTTTCCCCGACGATGGCCTGAGCACCGAGGAGTTGCTGAAGAACGCCGACCTTGCGCTTTACCAGTCCAAAGGTTGCGGGCGCAACAGCCTGAACTTCTTCAGCAACGGCCTGAAGACCCGCGCCACCCTGGAGCTGCAACTGGAAGAGGAACTGCGCGTGGCACTGTTCGAAGAACGCGGGTTGTGCGTGCACTACCAGCCGATCTTCGACCTGCGCAGCGGCCGGGTGGCCAAGCTCGAAGCCCTGGTGCGCTGGCAGCACCCGCAACATGGCCTGCTCGGCCCCGACCGGTTCATCGGTATTGCCGAGGCCAACGGCCTGATCGCCGAGCTGGACCTGTGGGTGCTGCGCCGGGCCTGCGCAGACCTGGCCCTGCTCGGTCGCCAGGGCCATGATGAGCTCAAGGTAACGGTGAACTGCTCGGCACTCACCCTCGGCCGCGAAGAGCTTGCCACCGAAGTGGAACTGGCGTTGTTCCAGGCCGGCCTGGCCGCCCGTCAACTGGAGCTGGAGGTCACCGAAAATGCCCTGATGGGCGACATCCAGCACACCGTCAACCTGCTCAAGCGCATCCGCGCCCAGGGCGTGGCCCTGTCGATCGACGATTTCGGCACGGGTTATTCATCGCTGGCCTACCTCAAGCGCCTGCCGCTGGACGTGCTGAAGATCGATCGCTCGTTCGTTCAGGACGTACCGGGCAACCAGAAAGACCGCGAAATCGTCCAGGCGATCATCATGATGGCGCATACCCTGCACCTGGAGGTGGTGACCGAGGGCGTCGAGACGCCAGAGCAGCGCGCGTTCCTCGCCGCCCATGGCTGCGACTACCTGCAGGGCTACCTGCTCAGCCGCCCGATCCCCCTGACCGAGCTGCGCCCGGTGCTCGAACGGCTCGATCGCCAGGCCCGCGTACTCAGCCCTTGCTGCGATACAGCTCTACCAGGGTCGCCGGATCTTTTTGCAGATAACCCTGGCTACCATGCAAGCGCATCAATTGCGCGGCGAGGCCACTGAGGGGCGTCGCCGAGCCCTGCTCGCGGGAGAATCCAACGGCGGTATCCAGGTCCTTGAGCAGGGTGCGCACATGCCACTTGATCGGTTCGAAACGGCTCTCGGCCATTTGCGGTGCAAGGATCTGCAAGGGTTTCGAGTCGGCGAAACCACCGGCCAGGGCTTCGGCGATCAGCCGCGCATCCACCCCTGACTGTTCGGCCAGCGCCACGACCTCGGCGATCACCAGCGCATTGCAGGCGACGATCATCTGGTTGCACGCCTTGGTCACCTGCCCTGCCCCCACCCCACCCATGTGCGTCACCCGCTGACCGAGGGTCAGCAACACCGGGCGAACGCGCTCCAGGTCATCCGCCTCGCCACCGACCATGATCGCCAGGGTGCCGGCTTCGGCGCCTGGAGTGCCGCCGGACACCGGTGCATCCAGCCAGGCCATGCCGCACAGGGCCGCCAGCTCCGCGGCCATCTCCCGCGTGGCGGTGGGCTCAAGGCTGGAGAAGTCCACCAGCAACTGGCCGCTGCGCCCACCCTTGGCGACGCCCTGCTCACCGAACACCACTTCGCGCACCACCGCAGTGTCGGCCAGGCACAACAGCACCATATCGGTGTCCTGGCACAGCTCGGCAGGGCTGGCGGCCAGGCGGGCACCCGCTGCCACCAGCTCGGCGCATTTGTCGGGGCTACGGTTCCACACTGTCAGCGGATAGCCGGCCGCCAACAGGCGACGACACATCGGCAGCCCCATCAGGCCGATCCCGGCAAAACCCAGCGAAGGCAACGCACTACTCATGAGCAACTCCAGACAGAAGATTAAAGAAGCGTGACGAACGGACGATGCAGTGCAGGTGCGATTCGCAAAAAACCATGTAGGGGCTAGGGAAATCCCCGATCGCACAAGAAAAAGACGCACTGATAAAGTCGCGATATTTCTCCGTGATAGCGTTATGACATGCTTCACCGGGAAGCCCACACTCCCAGGCAAACGGCGCACTATGACCTCTACGAACACTTCTGCCAATGCGGTCCCCGAGTCGACGCTCCTTCCCGCTTCGCTGACCGCAAGCGGTGCTCGAGACCTGCCGGCGGCGCGCAGCACCCCGGCGCAGCAGTACCTCTACTTCACCGAACAGGACATCCAGCGCATCCTCGACAACCTCGACGGCCTGCGCGACCTGGTATTCCCGCGCAACCTGCACGTGGAAGACGAAGACCAACTGCGCCTCGAACAGCAGTTCCCGTCGGTGTGCCTGATCGGCCTGGGCCGTTGCGGCTCGAACATTGCGCTGGACGTGGCGGAGCTGGTGTACAACGCCCGCACCTTCTTCCTCAATGAATTCAACAACGAGGATCGCCTCAAGGGCGAAGGCGGTTACAGCCCCGCGCGCTGGATCCGCCAGAACCTGCGCCTGGTACAGAACAAGGGCGTGAAGCCGGTATTCTTGGTCGAGCCGCTGGTGATGCTGGGCGACCTGGACAAGGACATCGCCGGGCGCATCCGCTTCTCGCGCAAGGGCGAGCGCGGCGGTTTCCTGCGCGACTACAGCAAGATGAAGATCATGGACCTGTCCGAGGTGCATGCCGGTGGCGCCGGTAACGCGCCGATCCTCGGCCAGTACCTGGCCAAGATCATCCTCAACAAGGATACCCAGCGCTTCTCCAGCGCCGACTGGAAGCTGATCCACTCGTACCTGATCGACTCCTGCGGCATCAAGGCCAACCAGTCGCGCCTGTATTTCTACATCTTCAGCGCCGGCGGCGGTACCGGTTCGGGCATGGCTTCGGAATTCGGCCTGGCCCAGCAGTACTCGTACATGAACAAGACCTTCGACACCAAGCCGGCCGACGAGAACGACGGCAAGAGCGGGCATTCGTTCGTCTTCGAGCCGATCTTCACCAGTGGCATCTGCGTGCTGCCCAACGCCTCCGACCACCGCAGCGAAATGTCCGAGGCCCTGCACATCAACGCCGGGCGCCTGCTGTGCAAATATCTTTCGGAAGAATGGGACTTCTCGTACAACTTCGATAACGAAGACAGCAGCGAAGCCAGCGTCATGGGCCGCATCCGCCCATGGAACGCGATGATGCTGATCTCCAACGACATCATGCGCTACGCCGAAGAAAGCGATGACGGCACGATCCAGAACATCGACGTCAACGCCATGGAGAAACACGCCAACCAGTACATCTCCCAGCAGATCTTCAACATCCTCACGGCGCAGGCGGTGACCACCGACTACGACCAGAACTACTTCCGCCGCGCCGGCATCGACATCGGCGAAACCATCCGCCTGGATGCCAACGACCTGTTCATGAGCCTGGCCGGCCCCGTGGCCATCGCCTACGCCGAATCCGTGGTGCCGGAAATCCCCCCGGCCGGGTCGGAAAAGTTCAAGGTATTCGAGCGCGAGCAGCCGCGGCTGGATATCGACGACCTGTTCTTCCGCTCCATCGACCTGCCGCACTTCAACAAGCAGACCCAGGCCATCGAAGGCATCAGCCTGCTGCCGATCGAGTCGAGCCGCTACCGCGCGGCACTGGAGCAATACCAGGCCTCGGGCTATGACGCCGCGGCGCTGCACGACCTGCACTTCTTCAAGAACTGCTCGTCGGTGGTGTCGATCGTCTCCCTGCCCAAGGACTACAAGCTGTCGTACATGGACCTGAACCGGCTCAAGACCCACCTCAACAGCCTGTTCCCCAACACCACGCTCAAGCGCTACGCGCTGGTGATCGGTGCTTCGGCCAACCTGTCGCTGACCACGCTGATCGCCAAGAGCCCGTGCCTGTCGGACGACTTCCTGACCCTGATCGTGGCGTTCATCAAGCGTTGCTTCGCGCGCAATCCGTACCGTTTCGACGACACCATGGACAACGCCATCCTCGATTTCATCACCAGCGAGCACTTCGACGAGGACCGCATCGACGACCTGCTCAACGAGTTCGAGAACCCGGCGAAGATCCTCGACACCAACTGGTACGCGATCAAGCCGATGTACGAGAAGAAGTACCGCGAACTGATCAACGACAAGAGCCGCTTCGTCTCGATCAACGACATCCGCCTGTCGCGCGAATGCGTGAAGAAGGCGGTGAAGTACCTGCGCGAAATCTACCGTCACCGCATCGGCAAGACCCGCGTGATTTCGTTGAACACCCATACCGGGCGCGTGGACTACTGATTACCCGCGGGGCGCCCGCTTTCCATGGACCTGCAGAGTCTTTCTGCCGGCCCCTGTGGGAGCGGGTTTACCCGCGAACACCAGCGAAGCTGGTGCCAGACACCGCATTACATGCTTCGCGGGTAAACCCGCTCCCACAGCGACCGTGCATGCCTTGAATAGAGCACTGTTACTGCACGAGCCTGCGAAGCAGCTCCATTTACGCATGCCGTAAACTGTTACCGCCCCGCCGAATCATCCCGCCACTGTTACTTACTTCCACCTTACGTGAGCGTCAATGCGCACCATCACGAGGCGTCTGTGCGATTTTGCGCACTAAAAAAGCGCGCGCTTATTCCGCTTTCTTTTCCTGAATCACGATGAACGGCGAAACGACCACCGCCCAGATCTCTGGATCGCGGGTTTGCAGGTCGAGTGCCTGCTCCGCAGACAGCGCCGCCACAGTGCCATCACTGCGCCACTTGGCGAAGATCTCGCTGCGATTCTCGGCCATTGCCTCGGCAACGACGATCAGGTCGAGGCTGGGGTCGACCCAAATCAGGTCACCCTTGGCCCAGAAACGTTCCAGGGCTTTCCACTCGATGGCAGCGGTCTCGCCGAGCAATTTGGCATAGAGGGTGCTTACTTGATCAGTCATGGGTTTACCTGCGTAAAAATCGGCCAAGAAAAAAGGCCAGCATTTTTGCAGAAAAACCCGGTTTCAAATACGTAATTTGGTCGATTCGGCGCGAACTTGTGGGGGCGGGCCGAGAGTGCAGGCAAAGTGATGGCGCTTTTCTGTATCTTTATGTCGATCAGGCGACACCCCTGGAAACAGACGCTTTTCGCCCGCTTTTCAAGCGCTCGGACAGCGCTCTACACTGTACCGGTACAGTTCCGGGACATGTTCCGGGGGAAGGTGGGGTTGCGGTTAGGCGTAGCCAGCCGCAAATCCCGCCCGGTCTGTAGGCCTGGCCTCCAGGACTATAAGAATTACAACAGAATGAGTGGAGCACTATGATCAAGATTTCCAAGCTGTTCGCCGCAATGGTTCTGGCCGGGGTTGCCAGCCATTCGTTTGCCGCCGATACCATCAAGATCGGCATCGCCGGCCCGAAGACCGGTCCGGTCACCCAATACGGCGACATGCAGTTCATCGGCGCCAAACAGGCCATCAAGGACATCAACGCCAAGGGCGGCGTCGATGGCAAGATGCTCGAAGCCAAGGAATACGACGACGCGTGCGACCCTAAACAGGCCGTTGCAGTCGCCAACAAAGTGGTCAACGACGGCGTCAAGTTCGTGATCGGCCACCTGTGCTCCAGCTCCACCCAGCCTGCGTCCGACATCTACGAAGACGAAGGCGTGATCATGATCACCCCGGCCGCCACCTCGCCGGAAATCACTGCCCGTGGCTACAAGCTGATCTTCCGCACCATCGGCCTGGACAGCGCCCAGGGCCCGGCCGCCGGCAACTACATCGCCGACCACGTCAAACCGAAAGTGGTCGCGGTACTGCACGACAAGCAGCAGTACGGTGAAGGCATCGCCACCGCGGTCAAGCAGACCCTCGAGAAGAAAGGCACCAAGGTTGCCGTCTTCGAAGGCCTGAACGCCGGTGACAAGGACTTCTCCTCGATCATCCAGAAGCTCAAGCAGAACAACGTCGACTTCGTCTACTACGGCGGCTACCACCCAGAGCTGGGCCTGATCCTGCGCCAGGCACAGGAAAAGGGCCTGAAAGCCAAGTTCATGGGCCCGGAAGGCGTGGGTAACGACTCCATCTCGCAGATCGCCCAGGGCGCCTCCGAAGGCCTGCTGGTGACCCTGCCGAAGTCGTTCGACACCGATCCTGAGAACAAGGCCATCGTCGACGCCATCAAGGCTGACGGCAAGGACCCGAGCGGTCCGTTCGTGTTCCCGGCCTACTCGGCCGTTGAGCTGATCGCCAAGGGCATCGAAGCCGCCAAGTCCGAAGACACCGCCAAGGTGGCCGAAGCCATTCACAAAGGCACCTTCAAGACCCCGACCGGCGAGCTGTCGTACGACGACAAGGGCGACCTGAAAGACTTCAAGTTCGTGGTCTACGAATGGCACTTCGGCAAGCCGAAGACCGAAGTCTCTCCTCAGTAACTGCGTGACTAATAGCTGACCGAGAAGCCCACTGTGCGAGCAGTGGGCTTTGTTTTACGAGGTTCTATGGGCCTGATTCCCGCGATCCGGGGGCTGGTCCACCTGAAAATCTTAAAACCGTCACCCGCGGTTTCCTGGCAGTGCCCGCAAAAGATCACGTGGCGAAGACCACGAGAACATGGGCCGGGGTCATCCCCCACCAGTGAAATGCAAATCAGGTTTTTAGGAGCGCTGTAATGCCTGAGATCTACCATTTCCTACAACAACTGGTTAACGGACTGACCATCGGCAGTACCTATGCCCTGATCGCCATCGGTTACACGATGGTGTACGGCATCATCGGCATGATCAACTTCGCCCACGGCGAGGTGTACATGATCGGTTCCTACGTGGCCTTCATCGCCCTTGCCGGGCTGGCCATGATGGGTATCCATTCGCTGCCGATCCTGATGACCGTGGCCTTCGTTGCCACCATCTGCGTCACCAGTGCCTACGGCTATAGCATCGAACGGGTCGCCTACCGGCCGCTGCGCAACAGCAACCGGCTGATCCCGCTGATCTCCGCCATCGGCATGTCGATCTTCCTGCAGAACACCGTGTTGCTGTCCCAGGACTCCAAGGACAAATCCATCCCCAACCTGATCCCCGGCAGCTTCTCGTTCGGGCCGGGCGGCGCGGAAGAAGTCCTGATCAGCTACATGCAGATCCTGGTGTTCGTGGTCACCCTGGTGGCCATGACCTGCCTGACCCTGTTCATCTCCCGTTCCCGCCTGGGCCGCGCCTGCCGCGCCTGCGCCGAGGACATCAAGATGGCCAACCTGCTGGGTATCAACACCAACAACATCATCGCCCTGACCTTCGTCATCGGTGCCGCGCTGGCGGCGGTGGCGGCCGTGCTGCTGAGCATGCAGTACGGGGTGATCAACCCCAACGCCGGTTTCCTGGTGGGCCTGAAGGCCTTCACCGCGGCGGTACTGGGCGGCATCGGCAGCATTCCGGGCGCCATGCTCGGCGGGCTGGTGCTGGGCGTGGCCGAAGCGTTCGGCGCCGACATCTTCGGCGACCAGTACAAGGACGTGGTGGCATTCGGTCTTTTGGTTCTTGTCCTGCTGTTCCGGCCGACCGGCATCCTGGGCCGCCCGGAGGTTGAAAAAGTATGAACAAAAATCTCAAACAGGCGTTCTTCAGCGCCTTGCTGGTCTGGGCCGTGGCCTTCCCGGTACTGGGCCTGAAACTGAGCATCGATGGCATCAGCCTGATCGTTCACAGCCAGGGCTCGTTCACCATCAGCATCATTGCCGCGTGTTCGGTGCTGATGTTCCTGCGCGTGCTGTTCGACAAGCAGTGGAGTGCGGTGATGGGCCGCCGCTCGGACCGCAAGCTGGTGCCACCGTCGGTGAGCAACTTCCTCACCCTGCCGAAAACCCAGCGCTGGATCATCATGGGGCTGATCGTGGCGGCGCTGATCTGGCCGTTCTTCGGCTCGCGCGGCGCGGTCGACATCGCCACCCTGATCCTGATCTACGTGTTGCTGGGCCTGGGCCTGAACATCGTGGTCGGCCTGGCAGGCCTGCTCGACCTGGGTTATGTCGGTTTCTACGCCGTCGGCGCCTACAGCTACGCGATGCTCTCGCACTACCTGGGCTGGAGCTTCTGGGTGTGCCTGCCGATCGCCGGCCTGATGGCCGCCACCTTCGGCTTCCTGCTCGGTTTCCCGGTGCTGCGCCTGCGCGGCGACTACCTGGCGATCGTCACGCTGGGCTTCGGCGAGATCATTCGCCTGTTCCTGCGTAACCTCACCGACTGGACCGGCGGCCCCAACGGCATCAGCAACATCCCCAAGCCCGAGTTCTTCGGCCTGACCTTCGAACGCAAGGCCGCCGAGGGGATGCAGACCTTCCACGAGTTCTTCGGGCTGGAATACAACTCGATCAACAAGGTCATCTTCCTCTACCTGGTCGCCCTGCTGCTGGCCCTGCTGGCGCTGTTCGTCATCAACCGCCTGCTGCGCATGCCGATCGGCCGTGCCTGGGAAGCGCTGCGTGAAGACGAGATCGCCTGCCGCGCGCTGGGTCTGAACCCCACCGTGATCAAGCTCTCGGCATTCACCCTGGGTGCCTGCTTCGCCGGTTTCGCCGGCAGCTTCTTCGCCGCCCGCCAAGGGCTGGTGACACCGGAGTCGTTCACTTTCATCGAGTCGGCGATCATCCTCGCCATCGTCGTGCTGGGTGGCATGGGTTCGCAGTTGGGCGTGATTCTCGCGGCCATCGTGATGATCCTGCTGCCGGAGATGATGCGTGAGTTCAGCGAATACCGGATGCTGATGTTCGGTGCGCTGATGGTGTTGATGATGATCTGGCGTCCGCAGGGCCTGCTGCCCATGCAACGTCCTCACCTGGAGCTGCCTCGATGAGCCGCGAAATTCTGCAAGTCAGCGGCCTGAGCATGCGCTTCGGCGGCTTGTTGGCGGTCAACGGCGTAGGCCTGACCGTCAAGGAGAAACAGGTGGTGGCATTGATCGGCCCGAACGGCGCCGGCAAGACCACCGTGTTCAACTGCCTGACCGGTTTCTACAAACCCAGCGGCGGCACCATCCTGCTCGACGGCCAGCCCATCCAGGGCCTGGCCGGCCATCAGATCGCCCGCAAGGGCGTGGTGCGGACCTTCCAGAACGTGCGCCTGTTCAAGGAAATGACCGCGCTGGAGAACCTGCTGATCGCCCAGCACCGTCACCTCAACACCAACTTCTTCGCTGGCCTGTTCAAGACCCCGAGCTTCCGCCGCAGCGAAAAAGAAGCCATGGAACGCGCGCAGTACTGGCTGGAGAAGGTCAACCTGACCGAGTTCGCCAACCGTACCGCCGGCACCCTCGCCTATGGCCAGCAACGGCGCCTGGAAATCGCCCGCTGCATGATGACCCAGCCACGGATCATCATGCTCGACGAACCGGCCGCCGGCCTGAACCCCAAGGAAACCGAAGACCTCAAGGCGCTCATCAGCTACCTGCGGGAATCCCACAACGTGACCGTGCTGCTGATCGAGCACGACATGAAACTGGTGATGAGCATCTCCGACCACATCGTGGTCATCAACCAGGGCACGCCCCTGGCCGATGGCACGCCGGAAGAGATTCGCGGCAACCCTGATGTGATCAAGGCCTACCTGGGGGAGGCGTAAATGCTGAAGTTCGAGAACGTTTCCACCTTCTACGGCAAGATCCAGGCGCTGCACAGCGTCAATGTAGAGATCAACCAGGGCGAAATCGTCACCCTGATCGGCGCCAACGGCGCCGGCAAGTCGACGCTGCTGATGACCCTCTGCGGTTCGCCCCAGGCCCATAGCGGCAGCATCAAGTACCTGGGTGAAGAGCTGGTCGGCCAGCCCTCCTCGCACATCATGCGCAAGAGCATCGCGGTGGTGCCGGAAGGCCGCCGCGTGTTCTCGCGCCTGACCGTCGAGGAAAACCTGGCCATGGGCGGTTTCTTCACCGACAAGGGCGACTACCAGGAGCAGCTGGACAAAGTCCTGCAACTGTTCCCGCGCCTGAAGGAGCGCTACATCCAGCGCGGCGGCACCATGTCCGGTGGCGAACAGCAGATGCTGGCCATCGGCCGTGCGCTGATGAGCAAGCCCAAGCTGTTGCTGCTCGACGAGCCTTCGCTGGGCCTGGCGCCGATCATCATCCAGCAGATCTTCGACATCATCGAACAGCTGCGCCGCGATGGCGTGACGGTGTTCCTGGTGGAGCAGAACGCCAACCAGGCGCTGAAGATCGCCGACCGCGCCTATGTGCTGGAGAACGGCAAGGTGGTGATGCAGGGTACCGGTGAAGCGCTGCTGACCGATCCGAAGGTGCGTGACGCGTACCTCGGGGGTTGAATGATCAAAGGGCCTTCGGGCCCTTTTTTCTGCCTGCAAGAAATGCATGGGCTTCTTCGCGGGTAAACCCGCTCCCACAGGGGCCGTGCACTCCTCAGGGTTGTACAGTACTTGTGGGAGCGGGTTTACCCGCGAAGAAGCACACGCGAATGACCTGGCGCTTGAGATCCCGACGCACCCTGAGTAACGTGGCCAGCTCTTTCGCCAAGATTCCCGGAGTCCGCCCCATGCGCCTCACCCCCTCCCTGCTGCTCGCCTCGATGCTGCCGCTGTTCGCCGGTTGCCAGGTGCTGGCCGAAAAACCGGTCGACCCGAACCTCGGCACCACGCGCATGCAGGGCGAACTCAGCGCCGGCGGCGGCCACCTGCTGTTCAAACCCTGCAACGAAGCCCGTCAGTTCGTCATCAATGACGCTGGCAGCACCGCGATCCTGCAGGAGGCCGCCAACCTGGCCAAAGACTCCAAGGACAAACTGTTCAGCGACCTGCGCGGCCGCCTGACTGGCAGCAAGCAGGCCGGCAGCGACGGCCAGGTCGACGTCACCCGCCTGTACCGCCTGGAGCCCACCGCCCGCGGTTGCGAAGACCCCAACTTCAAGCAACTGACCCTGCGCGCCGGCGGCCACGAGCCGGACTGGGACATCAAGGCCAGCGGCAAAGGCATGGTGCTCAACCGCGTCGGCCAGGAACCGCTGCCACTGCCCTTCCTCGAAGAAGAGCTGCCCGGCGGCGGCCTGAGCCTGTCCAGCGAAGCCAACGGCCAGCGCGTCGAGCTGTGGGTCGCGCCGCAGCGTTGCGTCGACGGTGCCACCGGCGCGATCCGCCATCTCAAGGCCGAACTGCGCATCGACGGCAAGACCCTGAAGGGCTGCGCTTACTACGGCGGCGCCCGCGACCTCTGATCGCCGGGTGCTTTTATCCTGCCAGTCGGGGCGGCGAACAGCTTATACTTGGCGGTTTGTGTAAAGCCGCCGGCCGCCCATGGCCGGGATACTGGACCCTGCCATGCTACGAATCACCGAACTCAAGCTGCCCCTGGACCACTCCGACGACGAGCTGCGCGCAGCCATCGTCCAGCGCCTGGGCATCACGGATGAGCAACTGCTCGGTTTCACCCTGTTCAAGCGCAGCTACGATGCGCGCAAGAAGAACAGCGAGCTGCTGTTCATCTACACCATCGACCTCGAAACCAGCAACGAAGACGAGCTGCTGCGGGTGTTCGCCGACGATCCGAAAATCAGCGTCGCCCCGGACGTCAGCTACAAGTTCGTCGGCCACGCCACACCGGCAGTGCAGGAACGCCCGGTGGTGGTCGGCTTCGGCCCGTGCGGCATCTTCGCCGGCCTCTTGCTGGCACAGATGGGCTTCAAGCCGATCGTCCTCGAGCGTGGCAAGGAAGTGCGCCAGCGCACCAAGGACACCTGGGGCCTGTGGCGCAAGAGCGTGCTCAACCCCGAGTCCAACGTGCAGTTCGGCGAAGGCGGCGCCGGCACCTTCTCCGACGGCAAGCTGTACAGCCAGATCAAGGACCCGCAGCACCACGGCCGCAAGGTGCTGGAAGAGTTCGTCAAGGCCGGTGCGCCGGACGAAATCCTCTACATCAACAAGCCGCATATCGGTACCTTCCGCCTGACCAGCATGGTCGAGAAGATGCGTGAAGAGATCATCAGCCTGGGCGGCGAAGTGCGCTTCGAGCAGAAGGTCACCGACCTGCTGGTCGATGGCGAGCAACTGACCGGTGTGGTCCTGCAAAACGGCGAGCAGCTGCTGTCGCGCCATGTGGTCCTGGCCCTGGGCCACAGCGCCCGCGACACCTTCCGCATGCTTCACGCCAAAGGCGTGTTCATGGAGGCCAAGCCATTCTCGGTCGGTTTCCGCATCGAGCACCCACAGTCGCTGATAGACAAGGCGCGCCTGGGCAAGTATGCCGGCCATCCGAAGCTGGGTGCTGCCGACTACAAGCTGGTGTACCACGCCAAGAACGGTCGCTCGGTCTACAGCTTCTGCATGTGCCCGGGCGGCACCGTGGTCGCCGCCACCAGCGAGCCGGGCCGCGTGGTCACCAACGGCATGAGCCAGTACTCGCGCAACGAGCGCAACGCCAACTCGGGCCTGGTCGTCGGCATCGACCCGGAGCGCGATTACCCGGGCAGCCCGCTGGCCGGCATCGAACTCCAGGAGCGCCTGGAATCCCACGCCTACGTGATGGGCGGCAGCAACTACCAGGCACCGGCGCAGCTGGTAGGTGACTTCGTGGCCGGCCGTGCGTCCACGGCGCTGGGCAGCGTCGAGCCTTCGTACAAGCCGGGCGTCACCCTCTGTGACCTGGCGGCAAGCCTGCCGGCGTTCGCCATCGAAGCCATCCGCGAGGCACTGCCGGCCTTCGAGCGCCAGATCAAGGGCTACAGCCTGCATGACGCAGTGCTGACCGGGATCGAAACGCGCACCTCCTCGCCGTTGCGCATCACCCGTGACGACAGCTTCCAGAGCCTGAACCTCAAGGGCCTGTTCCCGGCAGGTGAAGGCGCGGGCTACGCCGGCGGCATCCTGTCCGCCGGGGTCGATGGCATCCGCATCGCCGAAGCCGTAGCACGGGACATGCTGGGCCTGAACGACTGACCGTTCGACAGGCCTGTGTCGCCTTGACGGCACAGGCCTGCGGTCACTCTCGGATTTTTCCGGCTCTTCCCTGAGAATTACCTTCCTGCCCTGCTCCGCATTGCCGTCTAGGCTTGCCCAGTCGTACTCGCAATAGCTTATAACTAAAACGAATATAATTTTTGTTTTAAAGCATATCCCCACACGCTAGGGTGTACGCCCGTTTCAATCCAGCTATTTGGAGAGCCCTCACCCGTGCGTAGCCTCTTCGCTCGTTTCTTCCAATTGGAAGCCGCCAGCGGCCTGCTGCTGATCGCCGCCGCCGTGCTGGCCCTGATCATCAACAATTCGCCGCTTTCCTATCTGTACAACGGCCTGCTCGAAGTACCGGTCGCCGTCCAGGTCGGTGCCCTCGAGATCGCCAAGCCACTGCTGCTTTGGATCAACGATGGCCTGATGGCGCTGTTCTTCCTGCTCATTGGCCTTGAGGTCAAGCGCGAGGTGGTCGACGGCCACCTGTCCAAGCCTTCGCAGGTGATCCTGCCTGCCACTGCCGCCATCGGCGGCATGCTGGTGCCGGCGCTGATCTACTGGTTCATCAACCGCGACAACCCGGCTGCCGTGGCCGGTTGGGCAATCCCTACCGCCACCGACATTGCCTTCGCACTTGGCGTGCTCGCGTTGCTGGGCAAGCGTGTGCCGGTGTCGCTGAAGCTGTTCCTGATGACCCTGGCGATCATCGACGACCTGGGCGCGATCATCATCATCGCCCTGTTCTATTCCGGCACGCTGTCCAGCCTGTCGCTGATGCTGGCCGGCGCCTGCCTGATCGCATTGCTCGCCATGAACCGCCTGGGGGTGGTCAAGCTTGGCCCTTACCTGGTGATCGGCCTGATTCTCTGGGTCTGCGTGCTCAAGAGCGGTGTGCATGCCACGCTTGCGGGTGTGGCCCTGGCCCTGTGTATCCCGCTGCGTACCAAGCACGCCGAAACCTCGCCGCTGCTGAGCCTGGAACACGCGTTGCAGCCCTGGGTCGCCTACGCCATCCTGCCGCTGTTCGCCTTCGCCAACGCCGGCGTTTCGCTGGCCGGTGTCACCCTGGAAAGCTTTACCCACCCGGTCCCCATGGGCATCGCGCTCGGCCTGCTGGCCGGCAAGACGGTCGGGGTGTTCGGCCTGACCTGGATTGCCGTCAAGCTGCGCCTGGCCGCACTGCCGGCCGAGGCCAACTGGGGGCAGGTGCTCGGGGTGGCGATCCTCTGCGGCATCGGCTTCACCATGAGCCTGTTCGTCGGCTCCCTGGCCTTCGTACCAGGTAGCAGCGACTACGCGGGCATGGACCGCATGGGCATCCTCACCGGTTCGTTCTTCGCCGCCGTGGTCGGTTACCTGATCACGGCCATGGCAAGCCGAAAAGCCGCTGCCCGCTGATTCCAGCAGGCAAAAAGAAACCCCGACCGGCAAAACCGTGTCGGGGTTTCTTTTGTCTTGCGATCAGTGCGTGACGCGGCTGGTGCCATCGACAGTCATGATGCGCACACGCTCGCCAACGCGGAAGATTTCGTTCTGCTGCACCTGCTGCACATAGGCGCGCATGCTGCCGTCGTCTTCACGCACGGTGATCTCGACGCCCTGGGTGCGGGTCAGGCCTTCTTCGGCGGCGGAACCGGCCAGGCCACCGGCCACGGCACCGATCACAGCGGCAACGATGCTGCCACGGCCACCGCCAACCGCGCTGCCGGCAACACCACCGACAATGGCGCCGGCACCACCACCGATTGGCGTCTTGGTGCCTTCGATCTTCACGGGACGCAGCGATTCGATGGTGCCCATGCGCACGGTCTGCACGCGGCGGGCCTCATCACGGGAGTAGCTGTCACCGGTCAGCGACGACTGGCAGCCGCCCAGCAACAAGGCCATGGTGGTGAAGCTCGCCACCAGCAAAACGGATTTACGCATGAGGACAATCTCCAAAAGTTTCAGGTGCTCATTAGACGCCTCGCCTTGACAGGTGTCACGGCGCAAACGTTATAAATTTGTTCCCATTCAGCTCAGGTACAGCCACCGTCGGCTGTGCCATGGGCACTCGGGTTGGACCAAGGATAGCCATGGATTACTTCATCGTCGTGGTGACGACTGTCGCCGGCCTGTACTTCCACGGCTGGCTGTATCTGCGCATGAGGCGTTGGATGGACCGTGATCTGGCGCTTTCGCTGGCCGGGCAGGATCCGGCGAAGCAGGCATTCATGCTCCAATTGCTGGAGCGGGCGCGGGCAGAAAAGATCAAACGCAAAGCGCTGGCGGCCTGGCTGGAACGCGAGGCCGCCGCGTTCAAGAGTTAAGGTGCCAGGCGCTCACGCTGCCACTGGCCATCCACCAGCCGATAGTTCAGGCGATCATGCAACCGGCTGGCGCGGCCCTGCCAGAACTCGATGCGCTCCGGCAGCAAGCGATAGCCACCCCAGTGCTCGGGGCAATGGGGTTGCGTATCGGAGAAGCGCGCCTCGGTGGCCTTGACCAGCCCCTCCAGTTCCTCGCGATCAGCGATCACCCGGCTCTGCGGCGACGCCCAGGCCCCCAGGCGGCTGCCCAGCGGGCGCACCTGATAGTAATCGTCCGACTCCTTGGCCGTGACCTTTTCCACCCGCCCCTCGATCCGCACCTGACGCTCCAGCGCCGGCCAGAAGAAGGTCATGGCCGCAAACGGCCTGGCCGCGATGTGCTGGCCCTTGGCGCTTTCGTAGTTGGTGAAGAAGGTGAAACCCTGTGCATCGAGGGCCTTGAGCAACAGCACCCGGCAATGCGGGCGACCGTCGGCATCGACAGTGGCCAGGGTCATGGCGTTGGCTTCCACCGGCAGCTGCTCGGTTTTCACCGCATCGGCGAACCATTGGTGGAACAGCGCGAACGGCTCACCCGGCGCCTGGGCTTCAGCCAGGCCATCACGGGTGTAGTCGCGGCGCATATCGGCCAGGGATTGGGTCATGGCTGCGTTTCCTTGACGATCAGTTGGTCTTCGCAGGGCTGTTGGCGGCGACTTTCTTGTCGGTGCTGGCCTTCTTCGCGGCAGGTTTGGCCGGAGCGGCTTTCTTTTTCGCAGCCGCAGTGGCCTTGGCCGGAGCCTTGGCTTTGGCGGCTGGTTTTTTCGCCGCAGGCTTGGCGGCCGGTTTGGCGGCTGCGGCCTTGGCTGCCGGTGCCTTGGTGTCCTGCACCGCAACCATCGGCGCTGCGGCTGGCGCAGGCGCTGCCTGCTGGTACTTGGCCAACAGGGCGACCATGGTGTCCTTAGGGGTCAGCAGCAGTTCGACACGGCGGTTCAGGGCACGGCCCGGGGCGCTGTCGTTGGCGGCGCGCGGCATGACCGAACCCATGCCTTTGAGCATCAGGCGATCACGTTGCAGGCCGCTAAGACGGAAAATCGCCGACACCGAAGCGGCACGCTCGAGGCTCAGCTTCTGGGTGGCCGCAGTGGCGCCACTGCTGTCGCCATGGCCGAGGATGAGGATGGCGGTCTTGCTGTCGGCCTCGATGGCCTTGGCCACCTGGGTGATCGGGCTCAGGGTCACCGGCAGCAGCATATTCGGGCGATCCGGGTTATAGGAGCCGTCGACCGGAATGGTCACCGCCAGCAGGTCTTCACGGCGCTCCAGCTCGAACTTGCTGCCCTTGATGGCTTCGCGCACCTTGGGTTCGTACTGGTCGAGCCAGGCCTGGGTGGCCTTCTGGTCGATCTTTGGCACGGCCGCCGCTTGCGTGGTTTTCTCGTCGCCACCGAATGGCCACCACCAGCGGCTGCCGCTCTCGGACTTGGCGTCGGCCTTGGCGACGTTTTCGGTCACGGCCGCTTTCACTTCCTTGTCGGCGACTTTATCCGAACCGAAGGGCCACCAGCTCAAGCCGCCGTCTTTCGAACTGTCCTGCGAGTGGCTGGCGCAGCCAGTCATGGTCAGGCACAGGGCGAGTGCTAAGGTTTTATGTGAAGACATCAGCGATACACCATGAAATTGAAAGAAATTCTACCCACACCTTTCAGGCGTTGGCACTGAGGATAGTCAAAGGGCCGGGGCAATACCCGCGCCACCCGATCAAAGGCAGCCGGCAAGCACACGTACCAGTTTTTGCGCGCGCGGGTCCATCAGCACGTATGGGCCCAACGTATTGGTGACGAAGCCGAAGGCCACATCGTGTTCGGGGTCGGCAAAGCCGACCGAGCCACCTGCCCCCGGATGCCCGAAAGCCCGGGCGCCGAGGCCGAAGGTGGCGTTGGCCACCTGGGGCTGGTCAAGCATGCAGCCCAGGCCGAAGCGGGTCTGGGTCAACAGAGTGCGGTCCTGGCCGAGGCTGTGCTCGCGGGTCAGCTCGTCGAGCAGTTCGGATTCCAGCAGGCTGCCATCGAGCAGGCCGGCGTAGAACCCTGCCAGGCTGCGTGCGTTGCCGTGGCCATTGGCCGCCGGTTGCTGCATACGCCGCCATTCCGGCTTGTTGGTGCTGGTGAGGATCGCCGGCGGGTTGGTGAAAGCGCGGGTCGACAGTGCTTCGGGCTCGCGCATGGTCACCTGCAACAGGCGCTGGGCCGCAGCATCGCCCGGGTTACCCTTGCCGCGGGCGATGTGCGCCACGCGGTGGAATTCTTCGTCCGCCAGGCCCACATGGAAATCCAGGCCCAGCGGCCTGGCGGTGCGCGCGACAATCGACTCGCCCGGCCCACGGCCATCGCCGCGGCGGATCAGCTCACCGATCAACCAGCCATAGGTGATCGCGGCATAGCCATGCTCGGTGCCTGGGGTCCACCAGGGTGCCTCGGCGGCCAGCGCATCGACCATAGCCTGCCAGTCGTACAGCGCCTCGGCCGGCAACAGTTCACGAATGGCCGGCAGGCCTGCGCGGTGGCTGAGCAACTGGCGCAGGGTGACCTGCTCCTTGCCAGCCTGGGCGAATTCCGGCCAGTAGCGCGCAACCGGCGCATCCAGTGCCAGCTTGCCCTCGCCCACCAGTTGCAGGGCGGTGACGGCGGTGAAGGTCTTGGTGCAGGAAAACAGGTTGGCGATGGTATCGCTGTGCCAGGCCTCACGGCCGTCCTTGTCGGCACTGCCGGCCCACAGGTCGACCACGGTCTCGCCGCCGACCTGGATGCATAGCGCCGCACCACGCTCCTGGGGATCCTCGAACAACGCGGCGAAGGCTTCACGCACCGCCTCGAACTTCAGCTCATAGTGGCCCTGAATCTGCACCCGCCTGTTCTCCGTACGACCTTGCTGAAAAAGGCGTGCATTGTTTCAGTAGTTGGCCCTTTTGCCTACTGAATGTGGCCGGGTGGTCGCAAGGAAAAACTGATATTCGAGGCGCGCAGGGCGGTCACTGCGCGGGTTTGTCGAGGCCCTTGCGCAACTGACCAACGGCTTGCAGGTTGCTGCGGCGCACCGCCTCGACAAAGCCCGGATAGGCCACATCGGTGATGGCCACCAGCCCCAGATGGCCGTTTTCGCCATCCAGCAGTCTCCCGCTGGCCGGTTGGTCGAGGTACTGGAACCAATGGGCGCCGATGATCATCGGCTGGGCCAGTGCCGCCTTGAGGAAATTACCGTAGGCCGGGCCACGGTCTTCCTCGCGGGCCACTTCCAACGGGCCGGGCCAGAACGGGCCACGGTCGCGGGAGCCGAACTGGAATTCCGACACCAGCACCGGCTTGTCCAGCTCGGCCAGCCTGGCGAAGTCATAACCGTCTTCGGGCTTGAGGGTATAGAAGTTGAAGCTGAGCACGTCGCAGAACTCGGCGCAGGCCTTGACTGCTTCCGGCGTGCTCACGGCGAAGCGGCCGCCCAGCAGCAGGTGATTGGGGGCATGCCACTTCAGTGAATCGGCAATGGTCTTGAAGTAGGTCTGGGCGAACACCTGCTGGAAATACTGGTAGTCGCGCTCGATTTCCGGGTGTGCAGGGTCAGGCAGCGGTGCCTCGAAGCCGGGGTCTTCCATCAGCTCCCAGGCGCTCAGCTCGATGCCCCAGGCTTTCGACAGCCCTTCCTGGTTGCGGTACTTGTCGCGCAGTTGCTTGAGGAAGGCGCGCTTGGCCGGTACATCGGTGGTCAGGCGCAGGGTGCCGTAGGCCAACCCATAGCGGGCCCTCGGGTCGTCACCGGGTGCGGCCCAGGCCAGTTCGTTGTCGGCAAAGTAGCCGATCAGCCACGGGTCGTCGCGGTGGTCACGGGCGGCGATGGCCACGGCGCGCTCGGTGGCCATGGCGAAACGCGGGTCGAACGGGTCAGGCATGCGCCCCCACCAGTCCATGCCGGTGCTGATGCTGGCGTAGTCGCCGACGATCGACAGTGGCAGCGTGTACGGCATGCGCTTGGCCTGGGCAAAGCTTGGGTCGCTCCAGTTGCCCAGGGTATTGAAGCCCCACGCTTGCAGGCGGTCGAGGCTGTGCGCCTGCCAGCGCGGCAGGTCCAGGGCCAGTGGCGGGCAGGCCGGTTCGGTCGATGCCGAGCAGGGTTTGCCGTAGGTGCGCTGCAGGTTGGCCGCATAGAAATCGAACCAGCGCCCCTGCTTGAACTGGCGCCCCTGGGACGAGGTGTTGCCATCATCGTTGTTGCCTTCGCCATAGAACGCCGCCAGTGCCTCGCCATCAGCCGGCAGTGCCTTGAACATGCTTTCGCGACCGGCGACGTAAGTGCGCCCGCCATCGGCGGCGACGGCATTGACACCCAGGGAATAGAACGGGTGCCCGTCGGGCGTCACCAGGTACCAACGCCCGTCGCGCTTTTCGGTACGGAAGAAGCCCTTGGCCTCGAAGGCTGGCCCCGCCAGCAGGCCGCCATAGGCGTCCAGGCCGAGCTTGTCGCGCTCGCCCAGCCAGCTTTTCAGCTGCGCCTGCTCGCGGCTGTCGGCAGCCTTGAGCTGGTCGTCGCCGACGATTTTTTCCGGCCAGCGCCCACGGGTGGACTGGCCATAGCCGTCGATCAGCTCGCTGTAGGCGGCTTTGAACGCCAGGTCATCGTCCTGCAGGCCGACCTTCTCGATCAACAGGCTCTGCGCCACTTTGGGGCTGGGTATGCTCAGGCTGACCGAGGTGACTTGCTTGAGGTCCACCTCCCCTGCACTGCTGGTCAGCAGCAGGCGCTGGCCTTCATGGGCCCATGGCATCGGCGGGCCGGCACGCATGCCCTGGCTCAGCGGCGAGCTGGCCTTGAGGGGAATCATCACCGTCTGCGCCGGCCCTGCCGGCAAGTCGATACGGCTGGTGAGGGTGCGCCCATCGCTGCTCTGCACCGCCACGTCGACGGTCAGTGCCCAGTCCATGCCGCTTTGCAGGCGCAGGGTCAGGGCCTGCCCGGCCGCCCAGTCCCAGGCGCCACTGGGCGGTGCCAGGCGCAAGGTCGGTTGCGCCACCGGATTGAACACCACCCGCCGCAACACCTCGCCTTCGGCGGTCTGCTCCGCGTTGTACTGCGGCATCGCAGCGTCCTGGGTGGTCACGTTGACCACCGCGGCGGGGCGCACGAAGCTGAACAGCGTCTGTTGCCCGGCCAGCAACGGCGCACTGAACAACAGGGAGAACATCACAGGCAGGGTACGGCGGATCATAGGGCGGTGGCTCTCCTTCTGAGCCCGTCATGGGCTCACGATCGAGTATGGACAACAAAGGAAGCGTCTTGCTCCGGCAGTCAGCCGATTTCCCGTCGGAATGGCGGCAGCGCATTGAGAATAGCCTTGCCGTAGCGCTGGGTGACCAGGCGCCGGTCGAGCAAGGTGATGACGCCGCGGTCCTGTTCGGTACGCAGCAGCCGGCCGCAGGCCTGGATCAGCTTCAGCGAAGCGTCAGGCACGGCGATTTCCATGAACGGATTGCCGCCCCGGGCCTCGATCCATTCGGACAACGCGGCCTCGACCGGGTCATCCGGCACCGAGAACGGGATCTTGGCGATGACCACGTGCTCGCAGTAAGCGCCCGGCAGGTCGACACCTTCGGCGAAACTGGCCAGGCCGAACAGCACACTGTGCTGGCCATCGTCGACCCGCGCCTTGTGCTTGTTCAGGGTTTCCTGCTTGGACAGGTTGCCCTGGATCAGCACCAGCTTGCGCCAGTCGCGGTCCAGGCCATCGAACACGTCCTGCATCTGTTTACGCGACGAGAACAGCACCAGCGCGCCCCGTGCACCTTCGACGATGTTCGGCAGTTCACGGATGATCGATGCGGTGTGCGCCGTGGCATCGCGTGGGTCGGCGCCCAGGTCGGGCACCCGCAACAGGCCGGCGTCCCCATGCACGAACGGGCTGGGCACCACGCACTGCACCGCGTCGCGGGGCAGCCCCGAGCGCATGCGGAAGCGGTCGAACTTGCCCAGCGCGGTCAAGGTCGCCGAAGTCACCAGGGCGCCATGGGCGACGTTCCACAGGCTTTTACGCAGCATCTCGGCGGCGAGAATCGGGCTGGCGTTGACCTCTATATCGAACAGCGCGCCAGTTTCGGCCAGGGTCAACCAACGCGCCATGGGCGGGTTGTCTTCCGGGTCTTCGGCAGTGAACGCGGTCCACAACTCCCAGTTGCCCTGGGCACGGGTCACCAGGCTGCCGAACAGCGGGTACCACTCCTCGGCCTGGTGGCTGGCAATGCCGATGTTGTTCTCGCCGTCCATGCCTTCCTTGAGCAGGTCGGCCAGACGAGTGAACAGGTCGGTGAGGCGGGCGAAGCCTTTTTTCAGCTCGATGCCGACTTCGCGGATCTGCTCGGGCACCACGCCGCCTTCGAAGCGGTAGCGCGGGCGGTCGCGGCCTTCCATGTCTTCACCGGTGCGGAAATCGGCAACCTGCTCGCACAGGGTGAACATGAACTGCTGCTGGGTGCGCACCTCACGGGCCAGCTCCGGCACCTGCTCGATGTAGCGCCCCAGGTCGCCCGGCAGCGGGTGCTGGGCCAGCAGTTTGGTGAGGTTCTTGGCCGTCTGCTCCAGCCAGTCGGCGGTGGAGCGCAGGCGCGAATAGTGGGCGAAGTGGCCGATGGCCTTGTCCGGCAGGTGATGGCCTTCGTCGAACACGTACATGGTGTCGCGCGGGTCGGGCAGCACAGCGCCGCCGCCCAGCGCGAGGTCGGCGAGGACCATGTCATGGTTGGTGACGATCACATCGACCTTGCCCATGCCTTCGCGCGCCTTGTAGAACACGCACTGCTGGAAGTTCGGGCAATGGCGGCCGGTGCACTGGCTGTGGTCGGTGGTCAGGCGCGCCCAGTCCTGGTCCTCGACGGCTTCCGACCAGCTGTCGCGATCACCGTCCCAGCGGTTGCCGGCGAGCTTCTCGATCATGCTGTTGAACAGCTTCTGGCTGCGCTCGTCGACTTCGATGTGGAAGCCTTCCTCTTCGAACAGCTGGGCGGTGGCCGACTGGGCGTGGCCTTCTTGCAGCAGGATGTCGAGTTTGGACAGGCACAGGTAGCGGCCACGGCCTTTGGCCAGGGCGAAGCTGAAGTTCAGCCCGCTGTTGCGCATCAGGTCGGGCAGGTCCTTGAGCACGATCTGTTCCTGCAGCGCCACGGTCGCGGTGGCGATCACCAGGCGCTTGCCGGCGGCCTTGGCGGCCGGGATCGCGGCAAGGGCGTAGGCGACGGTCTTGCCGGTACCGGTACCCGCCTCGACCGCCACCACGGCGGGCTCGCCGGCACGGCGCCCTTCGTCGTCACAGGCGATGTCGCCGAGCACCTTGGCCACTTCGGCGATCATCAGGCGCTGGCCATAGCGTGGCTTGAGGCTTTTGGCTTCGAGGAAACGCGAGTAGGCGCCCTGGATGGTGGCTTTGAGTTCGTTGCTGATCATGGTCTGCAGGCGCCCGGAGGGCTGGATATATTTTCAGTGTTTCGCATGGGCCGGCTATCATACCCCGCTATTGCCCTTTGTGCCGCATGGAGATCCGGATGCTCGCCTTTGCCCTGCCCTACACCCTGCATGTCCTTGCCGCCCTGGTCTGGGTCGGCGGCATGTTCTTCGCCTGGCTGATCCTGCGCCCGGCCACGGTTGCAGCCCTGGAGGGGCCGGCGCGGCTGCGTTTGTGGGTGGAAGTTTTCCAGCGGTTCTTCAGATGGGTCTGGCTGGCGGTGGCGATTCTGGCGATAAGCGGGGTGGGCATGATTCACCTGCGCTTTGCCGGGTTCGAGACCGCGCCGCGGTACGTTCAGGTGATGATCGGTGGCGGGATCGTGATGTTTGCGTTGTTCATGCGGATTCAGTCGTTGCTGCTGCCTGAATTGCGCACGGCGGTGCAGGCTGAGGATTGGGCGGCGGGGGCTGGGGTTCTGGGGCGGATTCGGCGGATGGTGGGGGTCAATCTGGCGATTGGGCTGGCGGTGGTTGCGGTGGCGAGTTCGCGGGTTTTGGTTTGATAGGGGCTGGGCCTTCGAGCTTTGGGTTTTGCGTGAAGGCTACCAAGTGTTCGCCGAAAGCCTTGCAGCGCCTATGGGATCGAGCGCCGCCCGCGCGGCGCATCGCTGGCAAGCCAGCTCCCACATCTGTTTCGGGCCAGTTACTCCTGTTGTTTCATCGCTATTCGCCTTGTTGGTTCGACTCGATATTAAGGTGGGCACCACTGGCGCCCCGCCTGACTTGAGACATGCACCAAGGCGGACAGCGGTACCCTTACAGGCATAATTGGCCCGAAACAAATGTGGGAGCTGGCTTGCCAGCGATGCGCCGCGCGGGCGGCGCTCGATCTGATGGGCGCTGAAAAAACCTCGCCGAACACCTGCCAGCCTCCCCGAACCCTTGAAAGGGACGCCCACCAAATCCCCCAACTTGCAAAACCAACCACCTCAACTCAAACCTTCAACGCCTTCTTCGGGTAGATATCGTACCGACTAGACTTCCCCTCAAGGCTATGGCTCGGCTTCGGCCCATCGATAATCGGCGCCTTGCGCGGCCGCTTGACCACCACCCGGTGCGAAGCCAACGCCAACGCCGCCTCGAGCAACGCCGGCGCATCCAGGTCATCACCGACCAACGGCCGGAACACCCGCATTTCCTTCTTCACCAGCGCGCTCTTGTCCCGATGCGGGAACATCGGATCAAGGTAGATCACCTGGGGCGCCTCCCCTTCCCACCCGCGCATGCGCTCGATGGCATTGCCAGTCAGCAGCCGCATGCGCTCGACGATCGCCCCCACCTCAAGATCCCCCCGCGCCCGCGCCAGGCCATCTTCCAGCAAGGCCGCAATCAGCGGCTGACGCTCGATCAAGGTCATCTGGCAGCCCAGGCTGGCCAGCACGAACGCATCCTTGCCCAACCCCGCAGTGGCATCGAGCACCTGCGGCCGCACGCCCTGGGCGATGCCCACCGCCTTGGCGATCATCTGCCCGCTGCCACCACCGAACAGCCGCCGATGCGCCGCCTGCCCCTCGACGAAATCCACCCGCACAGGGCCAGGCGCCTGCGGGCCCAGTTGCTGGATCTGCAGGCCATCGGCACCGACCTGCACGGCAAACCCGGCCGCCTCGTCGGCCAGCGGCAAGCCCAGGCGTTCGGCCCATGCCAACGCCTGCGCCTGGAATTCGGGGGCCAGTGCCTCGATCCTGATACCTGTGCCCAGCTCTTGCTCTACCATCGGATCCCGCACTCGAAATTAATTAATGAAACCCCGGCCTCAGCCGATACACGCAGTATCCGCTATTCTGCCAGAGCACAACGCGCGCGACTGCCATGTCAGACACTCTCCCCATCGGCTTGACCTACCTGTCGCCTGTCGGCAACTACGGTCGACAGAATTCCCAGGCACTGGGCGGCGTCAGCCACCTGTGGCAGGACTTCTTCGCCCGGGCCATGGCCGAGCAGCCGCAAGGGGAAATCGACAGCGTCAGCCAGGCGCTGGTGCAGTACGACAAAGAGAGTGGCGAACCTGTCGGCGGCGCCAGGGCCCTGGCCTTGATCGACGCCCAGCGCGCCCTGCCGGTGCATGACACCGAAATCACCCCACCCGAGCCGCTGTTCCTGCCCAAGGCGGAACTCGAGGCCAACCTGCTGGAACCGGCGCCCGAACCCTTCAGCACCGCCGAGCTGATTACTCAGCAGCGCGACCTCGACATCAGCAACAGCTGGCTGCGCCCGGTGGTCATGAGCCAGGGCCATCCGATTGCCGAGCCCGGCCCCGCGCCATCGCCTCGCCCATTGTTCCTGCCGATCGCCGAATTCGAGATGAACCTGCTCGACCCGGCGCCAGAACCCTTCGACGAGCCTACCCTGGCGAAGCAACAAAACGACCTGGAGTTCGATACCCATTGGGCCCGCCCAGTGGTGTTGAACAACGTTCGCGCATACGCCTGAGAACGCGGGCTTTCAGCGGCGAAACAGATCATTGAGCTGAGCAAATGGCAGCGCCTGGTCGCCATAGCCGAACGTGCCCTGCTCGCGGATTTCCAACGCCGCGCGCTGGAAGGCACCCAGTGCGACGCGGGCCAGCGACGAACCGACACTGATGCGCTTCACGCCCAGATCCTGTAACTGATTGACGCCAAGCGGCACCCCCGGCATGCCCATCAGCACGTTTACCGGCTTGGGCGCCACGGCCTGCACCACCGCGCGAATCTCATCGACGCTGCGCAACCCAGGCGCATACAACACATCGGCACCGGCGTCGGCATAGGCCTGCAGGCGCCGGATGGTGTCGTCCAGGTCCAGTTTGCCGTGCAGCAGGTTCTCGGCGCGGGCGCAGAGCGTGAACGGAAATGGCAGTTGGCGAGCAGCTTCCACGGCAGCGCGCACTCGCGCCACGGACAGGTCGAAGTCGTAGATCGGCGCCTCGCTACGGCCACTGGCATCTTCGATCGAACCGCCCACCAGGCCGGTTGCGGCGGCGCGCAGGATCGTCTGCGCACAGTCCTCGGGCAAATCGCCGAAGCCGTTTTCCAAGTCTGCCGCCACCGGCAGCGGCGTGGCATCCACGATGGCCTGGGCATTGGCCAGGGTTTCCTCGAGGCTCAGGGCGCCTTCGGCATCCGGGCGCCCCAGGCTGAACGCCAGCCCCGCACTGGTGGTGGCCAGTGCCTCGAAGCCCAGGGCTGCCAGCATCTTGGCCGAGCCGGCATCCCAAGGGTTGGGAATGACGAATGCGCCATCACGCTGATGCAGCGCCTTGAAGGCTTCGGCTCGCAGGGTTTGCACATCCATGGTTCAACCTCCGGCAGATGAAGAAAGTGTCGTCAGAGTAGCCCTAGCTGTTCGACCTCGGGCGCGCGCGGCAATTCCGGTAACGCGGCCAGCCCGGGCAGGCGGGCCATCAGGCGCTGGTGGAAATGCTGGGCAAGCGCTGCCGCCATCCGGTTGTCGGCGGTGTGCAGAAAGACATAGGGGCTACGGCCCTCCTCGATCCACACCGCCACCTTGTCGACCCAGGGGGTAAGGAATGTTTCGTTGGCCGCAAGCTCAGGGTGGCCGATGAAGCGCACCTGCGGATGCTGGCTGAACGCACACGGGCGCGGCGGCACCTTGGGCTTCTTGGACTGCGCATGCAGCACCCCGGGCTCACGCGATGTGCAGCTGAACAGCGCTCGCGGATCCAGGCAGATGCGTTCGACACCCCGCTCGTGCAACAGCCGATTGAGCTGGCGTTCTTCGTCTCCACGGGCGAAGAACGCATCGTTGCGCACCTCAACGGCAACCGGCACGCCAACCTCATCCAGAAAATAGGCCAGCTCACCCATGCGCGAGGGCCCGAACTGCGCCGGCAACTGCAGCCAGTAAGGGGACACGCGCTGCCCCAACGGCGCCATCAATCGGGTGAAGTCGATCGCCGAATCAAGTTGCGCGCGCAGATCCCCGGCATGGCTGACATCGCCCGGAAACTTGGCCGTGAAGCGAAAACCCGCCGGCATGATCTGCGCCCAGCGCTCTACCGTCGCAGGCGCTGGCCGGGCATAGAAAGTGGTGTTGCCTTCCACGGCATTGAAGACCTGGCTGTACAAGCCGAGGAACTCAGCCGTGCGTGCATCGGCGGGATACAGATACTCACGCCAGGCGTTTTCGCTCCAGGAGGGGCAACCGAGAAAGTAGGGCTGGGGGGACGGAATCATCCGTCAAATGTACAGGTCCAGCCCCAGCACTTCCATATCCCAGTCGGTGAAGCCCGCGGTGGTCAGGTAGCTGGCCAGTGCCGTGGAGGTACGCCGGTCACGGGCGCGGGGGAAGATCAGGTCCTGCTGGCGGGCCGGCAGGTTGGCGCTGCGGCGGTTGGCACGGCTGGCCTGCTGTTCGGGCTCTTCGATGATCTCGGCGTCATCGATCGCTTCGTCACGCACCGGCGCTTTGCGCGGCGGGCGCTTGATGGGGTAACTCTGCGAGGAGAAGCCGTCGATACGCATGGCGTGGGCACTCAGGATCAATGATGGCAATTTAGCAGCATCAGAGATCCATCGCTAATGCCCGAACGATAACTGGACCACAGTTCGCGCAAAAGGTTTTATCGTGAACGGCGATAGCCGACGAACGACCTCAGCGTGCCTTGGGCGTAGCGACATTATCGCGCAGATACACCGGTTGCGCCTGCTCGGCGGCGACCGCTTCACCACGGGCCCAGGCATGGCTGGCCAGGGTGAGGATATCCAGGGCATTGGGCAGTGCGGCGGCATCGCTGGCGCTGGCCTGCACCGCCAGGCGCTCGGCCAGGCTCCAGCCAGTACCGGCACCAAACCACTCGCCGGCCAGGCCTTCAGGCAAGCTGACGCGCTCTGGTGCCACCACCACCTCCTGGCCGACCAGGCGCATTTCACCCTGCTCCGCCCGGTAACAGCCCCAGTACACCTCGTCCATGCGCGCATCGATGGAAGCGGCAACCTGCTGCACGCCGTGCTCGCGCAACGCGCCCTGGGCCAGCGCGGCCAGGTTGGAGATCGGCAGCACCGGGCGCTGCAGGGCGAAGGCCAGGCCCTGGACCACCCCGATGGCAATCCGCACGCCGGTAAAGGCGCCCGGGCCGCGACCAAAGGCGATGGCATCCACGGCGCTCAGCGCCACGCCGGCATCGGCCAGCAACTGCTTGATCATCGGCAGCAGCTTCTGCGCGTGCAGGCGTGGGATCACCTCGTAATGGCTGGTCACCTTGCCGTCATGCAGCAGGGCGACGGAACAGGCTTCGGTGGCGGTATCCAGGGCCAGCAAGGTGGTCATCGAACGCGGTTTCCAAGGGACAGGGGAAAAAGAGCGGCAGTATAAACGACAACGGCCCGCAAGCGGGCCGTCGTGACGCACGGTGATGGATCAGCTCAGGGCTGCCAGCACCTTGGCGGTGATCGACTCGACCGAGCCGACGCCTTCGATGTGGCTGTACTTCGGCTTGCCGGCGTTGGCGGCCGACAGCTTCTGGTAGAAGTCCACCAGCGGCTTGGTCTGGCTGTGGTAGACCGACAGGCGATGACGCACGGTTTCTTCCTTGTCGTCGTCGCGCTGGATCAGGTCTTCGCCGGTGACATCGTCCTTGCCTTCCACTTTCGGCGGGTTGTACTGAATGTGGTAGGTGCGGCCCGAGGCCAGGTGTACGCGGCGGCCCGCCATGCGGCCGACGATCTCTTCGTCGTCCACGGCGATTTCGACCACGGCGTCGATGTCGACACCGGCGGCGACCATGGCTTCAGCTTGCGGGATGGTGCGCGGGAAACCGTCGAACAGGCAGCCGTTGGCGCAGTCCGGCTGGGCGATGCGCTCCTTGACCAGGCTGATGATCAGCTCGTCGGAGACCAGTTGGCCGGCATCCATGACTTTCTTCAGTTCCAGGCCCAGCGGGGTGCCGGCCTTGACGGCAGCACGCAGCATGTCGCCGGTGGAGATCTGGGGAATGCCGAACTTCTCGGTGATGAACTTTGCCTGAGTACCTTTACCGGCCCCGGGAGCTCCCAGCAGAATTACACGCATCTTGTGCTCCTCATATTTTTCTATGCAAATCAACGGATTCGGCGCACAAGGCCAACTCCGGAAAATCGGTCGAGACCGCAAAATCGGTCCAAAGGCTGCTCAAGATACACAGCCCCCGCCCCCCCGACAAGCGTCCCAACGGGGCAGCAAAGCGTCCGTCGCAGCCCCGCGAGGCCCCGGTTGCGCCCGGCGCAACCAGCCCTCGGGTTCAGGGTCGGCAACTGATGGCTTGCCGACCGCAAGCGCCGCTTGAGCGCCTCAACCGGTATTGCGCAACCCCGCCGCGATGCCCGCCACAGTGACCAGCAGGGCCTGCTCCAACGGGCTGTCCAGAGCGGCTTCGCGGTTGCGCGAGCGGGCCAGCAGCTCGGCCTGAAGGCGATGCAAGGGGTCGAGGTAGGTGTTGCGCAGGCGGATGAATTCCAGGGTTTCTGGGCTGTGCGCCAGTAGCACCGACTGCCCGGTCAGGCCCAGCACCACCTGGCACGACTGCGACAATAGGTCGCGCAGATGCGCACCCAATGGCAGCAGCTGCGGTTGCACTAGACGTTGGTCGTAGGCCTCGGCAATCTGCGCATCGGCCTTGGCCAGCACCATTTCGAGCATGTCGATACGGGTGCGGAAGAACGGCCACTGCTCGCGCATCTGCGCCAGCAGCTCGCCCTGGCCACGGGCCAGGGCATTGTTCAGCGCCGTTTCCCAGCCAAGCCAGGCCGGCAGCATGAGGCGGGTCTGGGTCCAGCCGAAAATCCATGGGATTGCCCGCAAGCTCTCAATGCCCCCGGCACGCCGCTTGGCCGGGCGGCTGCCCAGCGGCAGGCGGCCAAGCTCCTGTTCCGGGGTGGACTGGCGGAAGTACTCGACAAAGTCGGGGTTCTCCCGCACCACGCCGCGGTAAGCCGCGACCCCGTCGGCGGCCAACTGGTCCATCAGTGCGCGCCAGGCCGGTTGCGGCGGCGGTGGCGGCAGCAGGGTCGCCTCCAGCACCGCGGCCAGGTAGAGGTTGAGGTTCTGCTCGGCAATCCCCGGCAGGCCGAACTTGAAGCGGATCATCTCGCCCTGCTCGGTAGTACGGAAGCGTCCGCCCACCGACCCCGGCGGCTGCGACAGGATGGCCGCATGGGCCGGGCCGCCGCCGCGCCCGACCGTACCGCCACGGCCATGGAACAGCAGCAGCTCGACCTGGTGTTCGCGGCAGATGCGCACCAACTGCTCCTGGGCGCGGTACTGCGCCCAGGCCGCCGCCGTGGTGCCGGCGTCCTTGGCCGAGTCGGAATAGCCGATCATCACTTCCTGCGGCCCCTGCAAGCCGGCCCGGTAGCCCGGCAGCCCGAGCAGGCGCTCCATCACCGGCCCAGCGTTGTCCAGGTCGGCGAGGGTCTCGAACAACGGCACCACACGCATCGGCCGGGTCAGCCCGGCTTCCTTGAGCAGCAGTTGCACCGCCAGCACATCGGAGGCCGCGCCGGCCATGGAGATCACATAGGAACCCAGCGAGGCAGCAGGCGCCGCGGCGATCTCGCGGCAGGTGGCAAGCACTTCGGCGGTATCGGCCTGGGGCTTGAAGTGCCCGGGCAGCAACGGGCGGCGGTTCTTCAGCTCCGCCTGGAGGAACTCGATGCGCCGCGCTTCGTCCCATTCGGCGTAACGCCCGAGCCCCAGGTAATCGGTGATCTCGCTCAGCGCATCGCGATGGCGGGCGGCATCCTGGCGCACGTCCAGGCGCACCAGGAACAGGCCGAAAGTCACTGCCCGGCGCAGGCAGTCGAGCAACGGCCCGTCGGCAATCACCCCCATGCCACATTCATGCAGCGACTGGAAGCACAGCTCCAGTGGCGCGATCAGCTCGCGGTTGTCGACCAGCACGGCAGCGCTGGCCGGTTGCGCAGCAGCCAACGACGCCTGGGCCCAGGTACGGGTGGCGCGCAGACGGTCGCGCAGTTGCTTGAGCAGCGCGCGGTAAGGCTCTGCGCTGTCGCCGACCTGTTCGCGCAAGGCAGCGCTGGCCTGCTGCATCGACAGCTCGGCGGCCAGGTGCTCGATATCGCGCAGGAACAGGTCGGCGGCCATCCAGCGTGCCAGCAGCAGCACTTCGCGGGTCACGCTGGCGGTGACATTGGGGTTGCCGTCACGGTCGCCGCCCATCCACGAGGCGAAGCGGATCGGTGCGCTCTCCAGCGGCAGGCGCAGGCCGGTGGCCTGGAACAGCGCCGCATCGACCTTGCGCAGGTGGCTGGGGATGGCCTGCCACAGCGAATGCTCGATCACCGCGAAACCCCATTTGGCTTCGTCCACCGGCGTGGGTCGGGTGCGGCGGATCTCCTCGGTGTGCCAGGCCTCGGCGATCAGCCGGCGCAGGCGCTCGCGCACCTGCCCGCGCTCGGCGGGGCTCAGGTCGCGATGGTCCTGGGCTGCCAGTTGCGCGGCGATGGCGTCGTATTTCTGAATCAGGGTACGGCGGGCCACCTCGGTGGGGTGGGCGGTGAGCACCAGCTGGATGTCGAGCTTGGCCAACTGCCGGGCCAGTGCATCGTCGCTGTGCCCGGCCGCCTTGAGCCGCGCCAGCAGCTCGGGCAGCACCTGCGCCTCGAAAGGCTGCGGCTGGTCGGCATCGCGACGGCGAATCAACTGGTACTGCTCGGCGATGTTGGCCAGGTTGAGGAACTGGTTGAAGGCCCGCGCCACGGGTAGCAGGTCCTCCTCGGCCAGGTCGCCCAGGGTCGAGCTGAGCTTTTCACCCTCCACCAGCCGGTCGGCCTTGGCGCTGTGGCGGATGTCCTCGATTTTCTGCAGGAACGCCTCGCCATGCTGCTGGCGGATGGTCTCGCCAAGCAGCTCCCCCAAAAGATGCACATCCTCGCGCAAACGCAGATCGATATCGCTCATCGGGCCTCTCCACTCCAGGAAACAGCAAGCCCCAAGAGTGCCGACTCCAGGCCGCGCCTGGCAAGCCGGACGCGGGCAAAGCAACTAAAGTGAAGAGTGGTCATCCGAAGCAATGCCACTTTCGAGGCTTTGACAGAGGTCATCATGAAAATCCGCGAACTCGCCCAGCACTGGGAACAGAATGCCGCCGGACGCTTGAGCCCCACCGGGCATGTCCTGCACCTGGACATGGAAGCCCAAGCGCGCCTGGCCGCGCTGACCGAGATGTACCCCAAGCGCAGCCCTGAAGAGCTGCTTGGCGAACTGGTCGCCGCCGCGCTCGAAGAGCTGGAAGCCAGCTTCCCCTACATCAAGGGCCGCCAAGTGATCGCCACCGATGAAGAGGGTGATCCGCTGTACGAGGACATCGGCCCTACCCCCCGCTTCCTCGCCCTCTCCCGCCGTCATCTGGCAGCGCTCGGCAGCCCGGGCAAAAACGAACGCCACTAGATCTCGCCCTCTGCGGGCCTTGCCTAAAGGGCCCGCAGATACCTCCCGCGCAGCGCAAAGTTCCGGCCTTTTCGCGCTGACCAATCAGTCAGAAAAAAACTTCGTTAGCACAGCAATTTTTCTGAACTATCCAAAAAACGCCTCGGTCACAGCCAGTAGCCATCACGGCAAAACCCTGCAAACACGGGCGTTGCAGCGCACGCCTTGGCTAGGGAACAACGATGGACCGGTCGCGGACATCGTCGTTAACAGGAGTGACCCAATGGAGTTGACCACCATGAAGACCCGCATTGCCAAACCCTCCACCACTCACCTGCGCGGGCTGAAGCTGGCCGCACTGGCCCTGGGCAGCAGCCTGGTGCTGGCCGGTTGCGCCGGCAAGCCGCCCACCGAACAGTATGCCGTCAGCCAGTCGGCAGTGAACGCTGCGGTCAGTGCCGGCGGTACCGAGTTCGCCGCGGTGGAAATGAAAGCGGCCCAGGACAAGTTCAAGCAGGCCGAGATTGCCATGCACGACAAGCAATACGACCAGGCCCGCATGCTCGCCGAACAGGCTGAATGGGATGCCCGTGTCGCTGAACGCAAGGCCCAGGCCGCCAAGGCCCAGAAGGCTGCGCAGGACGCCCGCCAGGGTGTCCAGGACGTACGTGAAGAAGGCCTGCGCAGCGCCGAATAGGCCTGCCGCGCCACCAAGCCTTCGCTAACGATCAAAGGATGAACACTATGCGCAATTACGTCATGATTCCCGCCCTGCTGGCCCTGAGCGTCGGCCTTGCCGCCTGCTCCCACGACCCGAACGCCAACCTCGAATCGGCCCGCAGCAATTTCTCGGCGCTGCAGAGCGACCCACAGTCGAGCAAGGTAGCCGCCCTCGAAACCAAGGACGCCCAGGACTGGCTGAACAAGGCCGACAAGGCCTATATGGAGCGTGAGGACAGCAAGAAGGTCGACCAGTTCGCCTACCTCACCAACCAGCGCGTCGAAGTGGCCAAGCAGACCATCACCCTGCGCACGGCCGAGGCCGAGCTGAAGAATTCTGCCGCGCAACGCGCCCAGGCCAAGCTCGATGCCCGTGACGCGCAGATCAAGAAGCTGCAGGACAGCCTCAATGCCAAGCAGACCGAGCGCGGCACGCTGGTGACTTTCGGCGACGTACTGTTCGACTTCAACAAGGCCGAACTCAAGAGCAGTGCCTACCCCAACGTCACCAAACTGGCGCAGTTCCTCCAGGAGAACCCGGAGCGCAAGGTGATCGTCGAGGGCTACACCGACAGCGTCGGCTCGGCCAACTACAACCAGAGCCTGTCCGAGCGCCGCGCCGCTGCCGTGCGCATGGCGCTGGTACGTGCTGGGGTGGATCCTGCGCGCATCGTCGCCCAGGGCTACGGCAAGGAGTATCCGGTGGCCGACAACGGCAGCAACTCCGGCCGTGCGCAGAACCGTCGGGTGGAGGTGACCATCTCCAACGATAACCAGCCGGTGATGCCGCGGGCGGTGAGCCAAGTGCAATGAGGGCTGCTGGCTGAATGAAAAAACCCGCCTGATGGCGGGTTTTTTCATGTTTGGCCTTTCGTCAAAAGCACCTTTAAAGACACCTTTCAAAGCACTAGACTGACGCAGCCATTCTTCTCGATAAAAGGGTTGATACAACTATGACCTTCCACGTCCTCGCCGATCTGGCAGCATCCATCACCGACCTTAAGAAAGACCCAATGGGCACCATTCGCGAAGCGCACGGTGAAACCGTGGTGATCCTCAATCGGAACGAGCCTGCCTTCTACGCAGTACCACCAGCGCGCTACGAGGCGATGATGGATCTGATTGACGATATCCAACTGGCCGAACTGGTACGCCAGCGACTTGGCGGGCCTACCGTGAGGGTGGATATCGATGAACTCATCGCCGACGCAGAGCGCGACAGCAAGCTACAACCTTGAGTTTGATTCACGGGCGCAGAAGGAATACCGCAAGCTCGAGCCCAAGTTGCGCCTGCAGCTTGCCAAGAAACTCAAGGCTCGACTGGCTCAGCCCAGAGTCGAAAAAGACCGGCTCAACAACATGGCCGATTGCTACAAGATCAAATTGAGATCAGCCGGCTACCGCTTGGTCTACAAGGTGATTGATCAGCGCGTGGTAGTGCTTGTCATCGCGATCGGCAAACGTGAAAGATGCGATGTCTATTCAGTCGCCAGCGCGCGATTGAACTAATCGGGCCGTATTGCGACGGCCCCATCGATCACTGCACCTGCTGCGGCGTCTCCTCGCCCATGCAGCGCACCGCGCGCTTGCGGTTGTCCACCAGCACACCGGTCAACCCCTTCTGCTGGGTATCGAACAGCACCAGCACGCCATCCAGGCATTGCGCCACCTGCGGTGCCGGGTCCAGCGAGACTTTATAGTCCTCGCCCGGGATGGTCTTGAGCATGGTGAAGTCCTGCAGCAACAGGGCATCTTCAGGCTTGGCGAAATGCAGGTAGCCGTAATACCAGAGGGCCCCCACCGTCACGATGATGCTGCCGACGCCGGTCAGGATCAGCGGGATGGCGTTGCGTTCTTCACTCATTGCTTGTTCTTCTCCTCAGGGTAGTTGGGTACTTCGGCCAAGCGGCGCAGGCCGTTGAAATGCGCGGGGTCGTCCAGAAAGCGCAGCATCACCTGGCGCCAGGTCGGGTCGGCGAAGGTTTGCACGTGGCCGCCGCGGGTCAATTGCAGCACCCGCGGGGGCGGAGCGTGCTGGTACAGGCGAATGCCATTGTCCAGGGGCACCAGCCGGTCATCGATGCTGTGGAAGAACAGCTTCGGCGGGCTGGCCAGCTGTTCGATGGAGCGGATCGCGCTGTCGCCGTCGGGCACCAGCCACGACAGCGGCACCTGCAGCGGCCAGGTCATCCACGAGGTACTGAGGGCATAGCGGCCCACCGCCCGGTAACTGGCCGGCACACCGTCGAACACCAGCGCATGGAAGCGCTCGCGCTGCTGCGGGTGCGCCGCCAGGTAATGGATGGCCATGGCGCCGCCGAGGCTCTGGCCCAGCAGCACCAATGGCTTGCCTTGCACTTCGGGCGCGCGGTCCAGCCAGGCCATGGCCGCCGCGATGTCTTCATAGACTTCAGGCAAGGTGGCCTTGCCCTGGGACAGGCCATAGCCCCGGTAGTCGATCATCAGCACCTGGTACCCCTGCTCCGGCAGCCAGTAGCTGCCACCCAGGTGGCCCGCCAGGTTGCCGCCGTTGCCATGCAGGTGCAGCACCGTGCCCTTGACCTCGACACCGGCCTTGGCCGGCAACCACCAGCCGTGCAGGCGAACGCCGTCAGCGGTGGTCAGGGTGACATCGCGGTAGTCGAGTTTGGCCCGCTCGGGGGTGAACGGCTGACCGCGCTCAGGGTAGAACAGCAGGCTGCTGCAGCCACTCAACAGCAGCAGCCCAAGGCCGAAGGCGAGGTGACGAAAGGCGTCAGAGAATGTTCGCGTAGTCGGCTTCAATGCGGTCCAGGCTCAGGTGGTTGAGGAAGTTGGAGAAGCACATCCAGGCCGACAGGGCGTTGAGGTCGCGGAACTGCTCCGGGAGGTACTTGGGTGGCTCCACCAACCCTTCTTCGACCAGCTGGCGCAATGTGCGCATGTCTTCCAGGGTGGTCTTGCCGCAGAACAGCAAGGGGATCTGCTCCAGCTTGCCCTTCTTCACGGCCAACTGAATGTAGTTGTAAACCATGATGAAGCCCTTGAGGTAGGACAAGTCCTTGGTGAATGGCAGGCCATTGGGTACCGAGCCGCGGAACACCCGGCTGGCGTTGCTGTAGCTCTGCCCCATCTCAAAGCCCTGGCCACGGAAGAACTCGTAGACCTGCATGAAGTCCGCGCCCTCCTCGACCATATGGATGGCCCGGGTGCGGTTGGTGAGCTTGCGCAGGCGGCTGGGGTAGGAGGCAAAGGCGATCACTTCCATCAGGATGGCCAGGCCCTCCTGGGTCACCGTGGACGAGGGCGGGCCCTTGGCCAGGAAGGTACAGATCGGCTGGTTCAGGCCATTGAGGGTGGTGCCGACATGCACCAGGCCTTCGTGTACCTCCAGGGCGCGCACGTCGCGGTTGTTGAACATTGCGTCGGCGCGCACCTTGATGTAGTCGGCGCCGGCCGCCGCGTCGGCGACGATGCCGTCCGACTCGAATACGCGAATGGTTTCCTCGGCCTCGCCGAACACCTTGTTCAGGCGGCGCTGGAGGATCGCCACCGCCTCTTTCGCCGTGAGGTTTTTCGGCTCGTCCTTGAGGTCGCCACGGCCGTCGATGTTGTTCAGGTAATCCGAGAGCATCAGCCCCAGGTCGGCAAGGGTCGGGTCACCGGCATGGAAAGCGTCGGAGGCCGCGCCGTACAGTTCCTGGGAAATCAGCCCGAAGTCCTCGGTGCCGCGTGCTTCGAGCATGCGCACCACCATGCGGTATTCCTTGCACATGCGTCGCATGATCTGCCCGACCGGGTTGAACTGGCCAAGCTGGCGGGTGATGTCACGCTCGATGTTCTGGAACTCGGCCTTCACCGCGCTGGAGTCGAACGACAAGGGCCGGCTCTGGTAGTAGGCACGGTCCACCGCGGGTGGTTCCTTGCCTTTGGCCTTGAGGAAGCCCTGGCGGATGCCGTCGTCCCATTTCACTGCATCGAGCACGCGAATGGGGGTTTGCGCGGCCACGATGCGGTCGGACAACGTACGTATGGTCTGCTGGTACTCGTCCACCGGGGACTCCTTTCAAGAACAAGACACCTGAACCGGCCTCTTCGCGGCTGAAGCCGCTCCCACAGGGATATCACAGCCCTCAGGCCGGGCAATGCACCTGTGGCAGCGGTTTTAGCCACCCCTACAGGGATATCGCAGCCCTCAGGCCGGGTAATGCACCTGTGGGAGCGGCTTTAGCCGCGAAGAGGCCGACACGGTCATTTGCCGGAGCGCTGGAAGCGCGCCACCTCGACGAACATGTCGGAGTTGGCCGGATCGTCCAGGTACGCCAGCACACGCGCCGACGGGCTGTCGATCAACACACCCTCGCCATTCTCTTCGGGGACTTCGATGCTTCGCCCACTCAGTTCCTTCTTGTCGACGGCCTGGCGCACCTGCTCGACATCGAGGTTGTAGACCACCAGTTCCTTGCCCTCGACGATATCGAAACCGCCAATCAGGAAGTTGCCCCCCAGCCGCTTGGGCACACCGGCCGACATGTACCAGCGGTTGCCATGGCGCGACACCGTGAACACGTACTCTTCTGGGGCCTTGCCCTTGGCGGTCGCCACCGCCTTGTAGGCATCGCCGCCACTGCGGCTGATGGTGAGTTTCAGTGGCTCGCCCCAGGCGTCCTTGCTGCTCCACTTGCCAAGCAGGGCCTTGGGCGCTGCCTGATTGCTCGGCAGCGGTTCATGGAAGGCCACCAGACAACCGCCCAGCAAGAGGAATGACAACGTCAACAACACCACACGCCAGGCTTTCATCGGGTTCTCCTTGAGAATTCGTTCGCAGCTCAAGCCGAGGCCAGCACCATCTGCAGGTATCGGACAAGGATAGCGAGCATCTGCTCATCGGCCTGCGCATTCGCGTCCTTGAGCAGGCCCTGATATTCCATCTGCTCGATTATCGCCGTCAACATCTGCGCATCCTGCTCGGGCTGGCGTGAACCGACCACCTGAAGCATCTGCCGCGCGCCGTGCAGCAGGATCTGCTCATGGGCGCACACCAGTTCGGCCAGGCGTGGGCACAGCAGCGCTTCCTGGCGGAAGGCCTGCTCGGCCATAAGGAAGTCGCGACGGTTGTGCAGCTGGCGGATCACGTAGTCGGCGGTCATGCGCGCCACCTCGTCGGCCAGGCGCGCCCGCGCCTGCGGGCTGCCGTCACCCTGGGCGAGCAACTGGCGCAGCACGCCTTCGGTGTTGGCCCAGAGCTTGGCCATGTAGGCGGCGCTGCGCTCGACGTACTGGGCGAAGGTATCGGCCAGCAGGTCCTGGATGTCCTTGAAGTAGTACGTGGTGGCCGACAGCGGCACGCCGGCCTCGGCGGCCACGGCACGGTGGCGCACACCGCGCACACCGTCGCGCACGACGATGCGCATGGCAGCGTCGAGGATCTGCTGGCGGCGCTGCTCGCTGCCCTGGCGGGCGGTCTTGCGGCCTTGGTATTGCACGCTTTCGGCGACGGCGGTGGCGATGCCGGCGGCGCCTTGGTGAGGCATGGCAGGTGTCACGGTGATACCTCATGAAAATGTTTTTCAGTGCCGGCCTCTTCGCGGCTAAAGCCGCTCCCACAAGTACTGCACGGTCCCTGTAGGAGCGGCTTTAGCCGCGAAGATGCCGGTACAGCCAGTACAAGTGTACAGGCATGAAAAAGCCGCCTCGAAAGGCGGCTTGTTCAGGACACTCAGGCCTGCGGGCGCATGTGCGGGAACAGGATCACGTCGCGGATCGACGGCGAGTTGGTCAGCAGCATGACCAGGCGGTCGATACCGATGCCTTCACCAGCGGTCGGCGGCATGCCGTATTCCAGGGCGCGAACGAAGTCGGCGTCGTAGTGCATGGCTTCGTCGTCACCGGCGTCTTTCTCGGCCACCTGGGCCAGGAAGCGCTCGGCCTGGTCTTCGGCGTCGTTGAGCTCGGAGTAGGCGTTGGCGATTTCGCGGCCACCGATGAACAGCTCGAAGCGGTCGGTCACGGCTGGGTTGTCGTCGTTGCGACGGGCCAGCGGCGACACTTCGAACGGGTACTCGGTGATGAAGTGCGGCTGCTCCAGCTTGTGCTCCACCAGCTCTTCGAAAATCATCACCTGCAGCTTGCCCAGGCCTTCGTGGCCCAGCACCTTGGCACCGGCCTTCTTGGCGATGTCGCGGGCGCGGTCGACATCCTGCAGGTCGGCAGCGGTCAGCTCAGGGTTGTACTTGAGGATCGAGTCGAACACCGACAGGCGCACAAACGGCTCGCCGAAGTGGAACACCTTGTCGCCGTACGGCACGTCGGTGCTGCCCAGTACCATCTGCGCCAGTTCGCGGAACAGCTCTTCGGTGAGGTCCATGTTGTCGTTGTAGTCGGCGTAGGCCTGGTAGAACTCGAGCATGGTGAACTCGGGGTTGTGCCGGGTCGAGACGCCTTCGTTACGGAAGTTGCGGTTGATCTCGAAGACTTTCTCGAAGCCACCGACCACCAGGCGTTTGAGGTACAGCTCCGGGGCGATACGCAGGAACATGGCCATGTCCAGCGCGTTGTGGTGGGTTTCGAACGGCTTGGCCGCGGCGCCGCCGGGGATGGTCTGCAGCATCGGCGTTTCGACTTCGAGGAAGTCGCGCTCAATGAGGAATTTGCGGATGTGCGAGATCACCTGCGAGCGCACACGGAAGGTGTGGCGGGTTTCCTCGTTGACCATCAGGTCGACGTAGCGCTGGCGATAGCGCTGCTCGGTGTCAGTCAGGCCGTGGTGCTTGTCCGGCAGCGGGCGCAGCGACTTGGTCAGCAGGCGCACGTTGGTCATTTCGACGTACAGGTCACCCTTGCCGGAACGGGCCAGGGTGCCTTCGGCGCTGATGATGTCGCCCAGGTCCCAGGTCTTGACCGCGGCCAGGGTGTCTTCGGACAGGGTCTTGCGGTTCACGTAGACCTGGATGCGACCGGTCATGTCCTGGATCACCATGAACGAGCCACGGTTGAGCATGATGCGGCCAGCCACCTTGACCGGGATCGCGGCTGCTTCCAGCTCTTCCTTGGTCTTGTCCGCGTACTGTTTCTGCAGGTCGTTGCAGTAGCTGTCGCGACGGAAGTCGTTGGGGAAGGCGTTGCCCTTGGCGCGCTCGGCGGCAAGCTTTTCCTTGCGCAGCGCGATCAGGGCGTTTTCTTCCTGTTGCAGGTCTTGCGATTCGGTCTTGAGGTCGCTCATGTCGTCATTCTTTCCATCAGGTGTTCGTTGCCCTCGCGGGTGAGGGATCGCGGGGCAAGCCCGCTCCCACGGGCCTGCCACGGCGTAGATGCTTACAGCCCCTGCTTGAGGCTCGCTTCGAGGTACTGGTCGATATCGCCGTCGAGGACTTTGTTGCAGTCGCTACGCTCGACGCCGGTACGCAGGTCCTTGATACGCGAATCATCGAGTACATAGGAGCGAATCTGGTGACCCCAGCCGATATCCGACTTGCTGTCTTCCAGGGCTTGCGAGGCGGCGTTGCGCTTCTGCATTTCCAGCTCGTACAACTTGGCCCGCAGCATTTTCATGGCGGTGTCCTTGTTGGCGTGCTGGGAACGTTCGTTCTGGCAGGCCACCACGGTGTTGGTCGGCACGTGGGTGATACGCACCGCCGAGTCGGTGGTGTTGACGTGCTGACCACCAGCGCCCGAAGAGCGGTAGGTGTCGATGCGCAGGTCGGACGGGTTGATCTCGATCTCGACCTTGTCGTCGATCTCGGGCGAAACGAATACCGCCGAGAACGAGGTGTGACGGCGGGCGCCGGAGTCGAACGGGCTCTTGCGCACCAGGCGGTGCACGCCGATCTCGGTGCGCAGCCAGCCGAAGGCGTACTCGCCCTTGATGTGCACGGTGGCGCCCTTGATGCCGGCGACTTCACCTTCAGACAGCTCGATGATGGTGGCGTCGAAACCGCGCTTGTCGGCCCAGCGCAGGTACATGCGCAGCAGGATGTTGGCCCAGTCCTGCGCCTCGGTGCCGCCGGAGCCGGCCTGGATGTCCAGGTAGGCGTTGTTCGGGTCCATCTCACCGCTGAACATACGACGGAACTCGAGCAGGGCCAGGGACTCTTCCAGCTTCTGCAGCTCGGCGACCACGTCTTCCACGGCGCCTTCGTCGTTTTCTTCGACGGCCATGTCCAGCAGGTCGCGGGAGTCGACCAGGCCGCTGGCCAAGCCGTCGAGGGTGCCGACGATCTGCTTCAGCGAGGCCAGCTCTTTACCCAGTGCCTGGGCATATTCGGGTTTGTTCCAGACGGCCGGGTCTTCCAGCTCGCGGTTTACTTCGACCAGACGATCATGCTTGTGATCGTAGTCAAAGATACCCCCGAATGGACTCGGAACGCTCGGTGAGGTCCTTGATGGTGTTCAGGATCGGTTGGATTTCCATGGGCGGGCAGCTCTCGTGCGAATTCGGTGAAAAGCCCGCGAGTATAACCGATCTAGGGAACTGCGGCAGCCCGTTGGGCAGCCGCCCCTGCCTCAGGCGATACCGAGCGTGTTGCGCCCACTCTTCTCCACATCCCGGCCCTCATCCGACACAGAAATCAGCTGCAGGCAGCGGCTACCGGGGGCATGGTTTGAATGCCACAGGGCACACTACCACAGAAATTAAAACTAGTATTTTTGCCAGTTGCTGTTCTCCGCCAACGTCCTATTAATAACACTTCATGGCGATATCATGGAGCAAACAACATGCAAAACCTCCACCCTTCCAACCATGCCAACCGCGACTGTGACGTAACTGATTTTATTAAAACCCGGGGCATTCGCTCGCACATTGCACCCCTAACCCTTCTGATCTTCAGCATAATGACAGGCTGCACACAACAGCCACAAGACACCAACATCAACAACCCTTCAATCTTCGAAGTTCAAAGCTCGCAAGTACGACTTGATCTCCCCCCGCCTGAAGTCCCCGCAGCCCCAGACAAAATCATCAATTTGACCTCACTCGGTAGCAATCTCGAAGTTACATTTACGTATTCCGCTATGGCGCCAAAGGATACGGCTGCCATGCGCTGGACAGGCAAAAACACTTACACTGCTCCCGTGCAACATGTCGCGATACCGGGCACGCTAAAATTCCTGATCCCCAAGGCTAACGTGGCAGCGGATGTAGGTGGTCAGGGTGTGTTAACGGCTAGCGTGGGCGTTGGCGATAACCCTCTGGTCATTTCTCCACCGACGGCAATAAAGGTAGTTCAAGACACTACCGACCCAGGCCCCGCCATCGCCGCGCGCTTGAACTTGCGTTACAACGCCCGGGAAAACACCTGTCCAGGAAACCTGCCTGCTTACTATTGCAACGGCATCATCATCCGCTCGGTGGACAACGGCAACTTCAACCCCTGGGACCCTAGTCCTTCGGCGATTGCCTTGGGGGCTGTATCGTTCTCTTATTTTCGCGTCGACTCCCATGTCAATAACTTCTACAGAAACGCAGGTTTCATCTTCCTTCCGCAGAGCGAAGCGGCGCTCCAAGGCAAGGGCATGGATTACTTGTGCATTTACGCTTATGACGCGGGAACTATCGTCGGTACCCGTCCAGCCAAGGGTTGCGGCCTAAAACCTCGAAGCTCGACCAATGCCGACCTCAGTACCTGCGCCAGTAAAAACGCAACCACGGTAAGCTCTTGGTATGCGTTTACCCAAACCATCCCCAATCGCGACTATCAGTGCTCATTGAGTACGGCAAATGCTGCCCAATTCGCCGTGAGCTACCAAGTACGCGCCAATCGTCCTCCGAATATGGAAGCGCTCTGGAATGAAATGATGGTCAACCTGTGGCCCCAGAACCATGGCGCTAAACTGCCGATCGAGGCATTTTTCTATAAAGTCGGAAATAGCGCTTCGCTCAATGACGCCAAGACATTCCAGACCAAGTTCAAAAGCAATACCGGAATATGGGTACCCGTGGTTGCACTGGATCTGAACAAACTCTCAGGCTCACCTTTCAGCTATCTCAGCGCAGACCAAGCCGTTAAACCCTGAATCTGGCCATTCTCGAGGGCGGGGCTATCAACTAGCCCCGATTATCACGCGATACCGACCTGGTTGCGCCCGCTGTTTTTCGCCAGGTACAGCCCCTTGTCCGCCGCCGAGATCAACTGCCGGCAATGGCTGCCAACCGCCGGCGTCTGGGTGGCCAGGCCGATGCTTATGGTCAAGTGCGAGCCGTGCTCGGGCACGGTGTGGGCAATGTTCAAGCCCATGATGGTCTGACGCAACTTCTCGGCAATCAGCCGCGCCCCGCCCGGCGAAGTATTGGGCAGCACCAGGGCAAACTCCTCGCCACCGTAGCGCGCCGGCAGGTCGCTGGGCCGTGAGCAGCTGCCGCGTATGGCCTCGGCCACCTGACGCAAGGCCTCGTCGCCGGCCAAGTGGCCGAAACTGTCGTTGAACGCCTTGAAGTAGTCGACATCGATCATCAGCAGCGACAGTTGCTGCTGCTCACGAATGGCCCGGCGCCACTCCAGCTCCAGGTACTCATCGAAGTGGCGGCGGTTGGACAGCCCGGTCAGGCCGTCGGAGTTCATCAGCCGCTGCAGCATCAGATTGGTGTCCAGCAACTGCTGCTGGCTCACCCGCAAGGCGCGATAGGCCTCGTCGCGCTGCAGCAGCGTCAAGTACGAGCGCGAGTGGTAGCGGATGCGTGCCACCAGCTCGATGGTGTCGGGCAGCTTCACCAAATAGTCGTTGGCCCCGGCGGCGAAGGCCGCGCTCTTGACCAGCGGGTCTTCCTTGGTCGACAGGACGATGATCGGGATGTCCTGGGTAGCCGGGTTGTTGCGGTACTCGCGCACCAGGGTGAGGCCATCGAGGCCCGGCATGATCAGGTCCTGGAGGATCACCGTGGGCTTGATCCGCATGGCCTGGGCCACCGCCTGATGTGGGTCGGCGCAGAAATGGAAGTCGATGTTCTCTTCATAGGCCAGGCCACGGCGCACCGCTTCGCCGATCATTGCCTGATCGTCCACCAGCAGTACCATCGCCGCGCCTTCGTTGATGGTCGTGAAACCTTCGATAGGTAGATCAGTCATTGCGGGTCACCCGGTCACGGCCGGCCAGGCGGCGTGCCTCAATACGTGTCGTCATTTCGAAAAGAGTTCCGTCAGTCGCCCGGCGATGCGTTCCAGCGGGCGGATTTCCACTGCGGCGTCGATGGCCGCAGCAGCCTTGGGCATGCCGTATACCGCACTGCTCTGCTGGTCCTGGGCAATGGTCAGAAAACCCTGCTGACGCATCAGCTTCAGGCCCTGGGCGCCATCGCGGCCCATGCCGGTGAGCAGTACGCCCACCGCGTCGCCCGACCAGTAGCGCGCCACGCTTTCGAAGAACACGTCGATCGAAGGCCGGTAGATTTCATTGACCGGCTCGGCAGTGTAGGCCAACTGACCGTTGTGCAGCAGGCGAATATGGTGGTTGGTGCCGGCCAGCAGGACCTGCCCCGGCTGCGGTGGCTCGCCTTCGCGGGCCAGGCGCACCGACTGGCCGCTCGCCGTGCTGAGCCATTCGGCCATGCCGCCGGCGAATACCTGGTCGACGTGCTGGACCAGCACGATGGCCGCCGGGAAGGCCTTCGGCAGCCCCTTGAGCAACACCTCCAGGGCAGCCGGGCCGCCAGCCGACGAGCCGATGGCCACCAGGCCGCGGCGCTGGGATGCCTCACGCAAGGGGGTACGCACCGGCTGCGGGGCGCTGGGCCGCTGCTGGCCGATCAGCCAGCCGATATTGAGTATCTTGCGCAACAGCGGCGCCGCCGCCTCACGGGCATCGCCCGCGCCCAGTGCCGGCGTGTCGACCACGTCCAGGGCACCGTGGCCCATGGCCTCGAATACCCGGTGCACGTTCTGCTTGCGGTCGACCGTGACGATGACGATGGCGCAGGGGGTCTCGGCCATGATCCGCCGGGTCGCCTCGACGCCGTCCATCACCGGCATGATCAGGTCCATCAGGATCAGGTCCGGGAGCTGTTCGCTACAGCGCTGCACCGCCTCGGCGCCGTTACCGGCGACCCACACCACCTCATGCGCCGGCTCGAAGGCCAGCGCTCGGCGCAGGGCCTCCACAGCCATGGGCATGTCATTGACGATGGCGATCTTCATCCCTGGGCACCTCCGATCAGCTCCTCCACGGCGTCCAGCAACGCATCGTCATGGAAGCTGGCTTTGGCCAGATAATAGTCGGCGCCGGCATCAAGTCCACGACGACGGTCTTCTTCACGGTCCTTGTACGACACCACCATGACCGGCAGCGATTGCAGGCGCTGGTCGCGACGCACCAGGGTGACCAGTTCGATACCGTCCATGCGCGGCATGTCGATGTCGGTGATCAGCAGGTCGAAGTCATCGCTGCGCAGGGCGTTCCAGCCATCCATGCCATCCACCGCCACGGCCACTTCGTAGCCACGGTTGCCCAGCAGCTTGCGTTGCAGTTCGCGCACGGTGAGCGAGTCATCGACCACCAGCACACGCCGGCGCGCAACGCCACGGCCGTGCTGGCCCCCACGTTCGATGCGCTCCAGGCGGCCGGTGCTGAGCAGCTTGTCCACCGAGCGCAGCAGGTCCTCGACATCGATGATCAGCACCACCGAGCCATCGTCGAGCAAGGCGCCGGCGGAAATGTCCTGGACCTTGCCCAGGCGCGGGTCGAGCGGCATCACCACCAGCACCCGCTCGCCGATCAGGCGCTCGACGGCCACGCCGTAAAGCTGGTCGCGCTCGCGAATCACCACCACCCGCAGGCTCTGGCCCGCGTCCTGTGTCGCCGGCCGGTTGAGCAGCTGGCTGGCGGCGACCAGGCCGATATGCCGATCCTCGTGCCAGAAATGCTGGCGCCCTTCGATCTGCACGATGCTATCGGCCGGCACATCAAGGGTGCGCTCGATATGCGCCAGCGGGAAGGCATAGGCCTCGCCGCCCACCTCCACCACCAGGCTGCGCACCACCGACAGGGTCAGCGGCACTTCCAGGTGGAAGCAGCACCCCTGCCCGGCCACCTGGGTCAGCTCGATCGAGCCGCGCAACTCGCGGACCATGTGCTGCACCGCATCCAGGCCAACCCCGCGCCCGGACACTTCGGTGACCGTATCGCGCAGGCTGAAGCCGGGCAGGAAGAGGAAGGTGAGCAGCTCAGCCTCGCTCATCTGCGCCACGGTTTCGGCCGGCGACAGCGCGCGTTCGACGATGCTGCGGCGCAAGCGCTCAAGGTCGATGCCGGCGCCATCATCGGCCAGTTCCAGAATCAGCAGCCCGGCCTGGTGCGAGGCGCGCAGGCGCACCGTGCCTTCACCGGGCTTGCCGGCCAGCAGGCGCCTTTCGGGCAGCTCGATGCCATGGTCGACGGCGTTGCGCAGCAGGTGGGTCAGCGGCGCTTCGAGCTTTTCCAGCACGTCGCGATCGACCTGGGTCTTCTCGCCTTCGACCAGCAGCCGCACCGGTTTCCCCAAGGAGCGCCCCAGGTCGCGCACCATGCGGCTCTGACCGGTCAGCACATCGGCAAACGGGCGCATGCGGCAGGCCAGCGCGGTGTCGTACAGCAACTGAGCGCGCTGGCTGGCCTGCCAGCCGAATTCGTCGAGGTCGGCAGCCTGCTGCAGCAGGATCTGCTGGGTTTCGGCCAGCAGTTGCTGGGTCTGGGCCAGGGCATCGAGTACTTCCGGGCCCTGGCCGCTGTCTTCGAGCTGCGCTTTGAGCCCGTCCAGGGCACGCATGCCCTGGCCGTGCATGCGCTTGAGGCGCTGCAAGGTCGCCAGATAAGGCTTCAGGCGCTGGGTTTCGACCAACGACTTGCTCGACAGGTCGAGCAGGCTGTTAAGCCGGTCGGCAGTGACCCGCAGCACGCGCTCGCTACCCTCGCCACCGCGCTTGCCGGCCCTCGGCCGGACGACCGGCTCGGCTTCGAGCTCGGCGGCCGGTTCAGGCTCAGGCTCCATGGCCTGCGGCGGCGCGACCATGGCTGGCGGCGTTGTGGCCGACAACGGCGGCGCGACCAGTGGGGCCAACGGCGGCGAATCCAGCAGCGCGGCCATCTGGGTGAGGAACACCGGCACCAGGCCTTCGCCTGCCGGATCGCCCGGCGTGGCGATGCGCATCAGCAGGTCGGTACCTTGCAGCAGCGCGTCGATATGCTCCGGGCGTAGTAGCAGGCGGCCCTCCTGCGCAGCCACCAGGCAGTCTTCCATCACATGGGCGACGCTGACGCCGGCGTCGATGCCGACGATCCGCGCCGCGCCCTTGAGCGAATGGGCCGCACGCATGCAGGCCTCGAGCTGGTCAGGCTGGGCGGGGTTGCGCTCCAGTGCCAGCAGGCCGGCACTGAGCACCTGGGTCTGGGCTTCGGCTTCCAGGCTGAACAGCTCCAGCAAGGAAGCGTCGCGCATTTGCTCCGGGGTCATGACAGGCTCCGCTTCACGGCTTGCAGAAGGTGTAGTTCATCCAGGACCCGCACGCTGCGCCCCCGCCACTGCAGCACCGCAGCGGTGAAGTGGGCGGTATCGCGGCCCTCCTGCAGGTGCCCGGGGTCCAGCCGGTGAATGCCATCGATCTCCGCCACCGGCACCACCACCGGGCCCCCTTCGGCAGCCAGGATCAGCATGCGCGGCATGACCCGCCCACTGCGCTCGATGCTGGCCTCGCCCGGCACGTTCAGCAGGTCCGCCAGCGACAGGCACGGCACCAGCGCACCGCGCACGTTGGCCACCCCTTGCAGTACCCGCGAGCGCTGATGCGGCAACGAATGCACCGGCTGCAGCGGGGCGATTTCGGCGAGGCAGGCCGTGGCCAGCGCCAGCCATTCCTCACCCAGCCGGAACAGCAGCATGGAGCGACCGACGGCGCCCTCGGCCAGCGGCAGTGCTTCGTCCTGTTCGTCGAGCACCTGCGCGTAGCGATCCAGCAAGCGTGTAGCGGCCGCCGCATACACCTCGCAATTGCGGCAGTGGATGTGCCGCTGCAGCAGCGGGCACTGCTTGTCGCCGTGCACGCCGATGCGGTTCCAGCAATCGTCGATGGCCTGGCCATCGTCATGGGCGATCAGTTGCATGTCGTATCCAGCGCTCATCGTTCAGCCTCCCGGCCGGCCCGGGCCGCGCGCTCCTGCAGGCGTCGGGCGCCCGCCTCGTCGCCTTGCGAGGCCAGCAGGGCAGCCAGGTGCATCAGCGCTTCCGGGTGCTGAGGCTGCAGGTACAGCGCCTTGCGGTAATGGGTGATGGCCTGCGTGGCATCGCCCTCGGTATCGCTGAGCAGCCCCAGCCAGTAATAGACCTGCGCCTTGGGTTCGAACTGGCGCAGGTAACGCTCGCAGTCACTGCGGGCCTGCTGGCTGTCGCCGGCGTTGGCGTGCCGGGCGATGGCCGCCAGCAGCTGCGCTTCGTTGTCACGCGGCTCGGCAGCCACTGGGGGGGCCATCAACGGCCTTGCCGGGCGCTGGGGCAACGTGACCACCTTGGGCAATGGCGGCGCCAACGGGCGTATGGCCGGCAAGGGTTTGCTCGGCGGGGCCGGCACGGGATCAGCCTGGCGCACATAGGCGAACGACTGGGCGATACCCAGAGGCCGCATGCCCAGGCGCGCCAACAAGCTGCCCTCGGCCGGGCCGATGAACAGCACGCCCTGGGCATGGGTAAGCTGCTTGAGCACCTCGAACACCCGTTGCTGGGTGGGCACATCGAAATAGATCAACAAGTTGCGGCAGAACACGAAGTCGTACTGGCCGTCACGGGCCTTGAGCGCCGGGTCCAGCACGTTGCCGACTTTCAGGCTGACCTGCCGGCGCACCCGCTCGTCGAGTTGGTGGGCCTCGGCGGCTTCGCTGAAATGCCGCTCGCGGAAGGCCAGTTCGCTGCCACGGAACGAGTTGCGCCCGTACAACGCCTGCTCGGCCTTGGCCACCGAATTGGGGCTGATGTCGATGCCATCGACACTGAAGGCTTGCGCCGCGACCCCGCCATCGAGCAGTGCCATGGCGATGGAATAGGGCTCTTCACCGGTCGAGCACGGCAGGCTGAGGATGCGCAGCGGCCGGGCACCGGCCAGTTCGGCAACGCGCTTGTGGGCCAGGTCCACCAGCGCGGTAAAGGATTCGGGGTAACGGAAGAACCAGGTTTCGGGGACGATGACCGCCTCGATCAGGGCCTGCTGCTCGGCCGTGGACTGTTGCAAGCGCAGCCAGTAATCGTCCAGGTCGGTGGCCTGCAGGGCAACGCAGCGCTGGCGCAAGGCGCGCTCGATCATCGGCGCCCCGACCGACTCCACGTCCAGGCCAATACGCTCCTGCAGGAAGCGGAAGAACCGTTGCCCGGTCATGTCGGCACCTGCCCGACTTCGCTGGGGTACAACAGTTGGCGGACCGCAGCCGGCAGCAGATCGTCGACGCAGATACGCTGCACCAATCCTTGCGCGTCCTGACGCACCGGCCCCAGGTAAGGGGCCTCGGCGTTGTCCAGGCCATAAGGCTGGAACTCGTCGGGCCGGCAGCGCAGGGTCTCGGTGGCCTGCTCCAGGATCAGCCCCAGTTGCAGCTCGGGGCGCTGCGGGTCGCCACGGTAGTGCACCAGCACCAGGCGGGTGCTGCCGCGCGAAACGGCCGGAGCGCCGAAGCTCAACGCCGACACATCGATCACCGGCACCAGCGCGCCACGGTGGGCGAGCACGCCGACCACCCAGGCTGGGGCCTGGGCGATGGGCTTGAGCGGGCGACGTGGCAGTACTTCGATCACTTCGCGCACGTCCAGGGCGAAGCGCTGCGCGGCGATCCGGAACTGCAGGTACAGCGCGCCCTTGGCAGTGGCCGCGCGGTCCTCACGGGGGGACAGGTCGGTCATCGGCGTCAGACTTTGAAACGCGACACACCGCCACGCAGCCCGGCGGCCACCTGGCTCAGCTCGTCGATGGCGAAGCTGGCCTGGCGCAGCGATTCCACGGTCTGGGTGCTGGCGTCGCTGAGCTGGGCCAGAGCCTGGTTGATCTGTTCGGCGCCGGTGGCCTGGGCCTGCATGCCTTCGTTGACCATCAGCACACGCGGCGCCAGGGCCTGCACCTGGTTGATGATCTGGCTGAGCTGTTCGCCCACCTGCTGCACCTCGAACATGCCGCGGCGCACTTCTTCGGAGAACTTGTCCATGCCCATCACCCCGGCCGACACCGCCGACTGGATCTCACGCACCATCTGTTCGATGTCGTAGGTGGCCACGGCGGTCTGGTCGGCCAGGCGGCGCACTTCGGTGGCCACCACGGCGAAGCCACGGCCGTACTCGCCGGCCTTCTCCGCTTCGATGGCGGCGTTGAGCGACAGCAGGTTGGTCTGGTCGGCGACCTTGACGATGGTCACCACCATCTGAGTGATGTTGCTGGCCTTCTCGTTGAGGATTGCCAGCTTGGCGTTGACCAGGTCGGCGGCGCCCATCACCTGGTGCATGGTCTCTTCCATGCGCGCCAGGCCCTGCTGGCCGGCACCGGCCAGGCTCGAGGCCTGGTCGGCCGACGAGGTGACTTCGGTCATGGTGCGCACCAGGTCACGGGAGGTGGCGGCGATCTCGCGCGAGGTGGCGCCGATCTCGGTGGTGGTGGCGGCGGTTTCGGTGGCGGTCGCCTGCTGCTGCTTCGAGGTGGCGGCAATTTCGGTGACCGAGGTGGTCACCTGCACCGACGAGCGCTGGGCCTGCGACACCAGGCCGGCCAGCGACTCGGCCATCTCGTTGAAGCCGCCTTCGATGGCGCCGAATTCGTCCTTGCGGTCCAGGCTCAGGCGCATGCTCAGGTCGCCCGAACGCAGGCGGTCGAGGGCATGCACGATGCGTTGCATGGGCGCGCTGATCGCGCGCATCAGCAGCAGGCCGCAGATACCGGCGGCGACGATCGCCAACAGCAGCGAGACGATCATGCTGCCCTTGGCGGTGTTGACGGCGCTGACGATGTCGTTGGTGGCGGCATCGGCCGATTCGCGGTTGCGCTCGATCACCCCGTTCAGGTGCTTGCGCCCATCCACCCAGGCCGGGGTGAGCACATCGGCGATCAGGCGCTGGGCTTCGACGTAGTTCTTTTGCCGGTAGGTCTCCAGCACCTGGTCGACGATCTTCACGTAGCCCTCCTCGAGGCGGGTGAAGTCGTCGAAGGCGGCCTGGTCGGCGGGGTCGCGAATAGTGGCCTGGTAGCTGGCCATGTGCTGCTTGAGGCGGTCATCGAAGCTCTTGAACAGCTCCATGTCGGCCGAGGTGATTTCGCGGTGGTTCGACAGCCCCACCAACTGCTGGCTGGTGACGTAGCTGTCGACCCAGGCACTGCGAATCATCGAACTGTAATAGACGCCGGGAATGCTGTCGGACCCCACCGCTTCCTCACTGGATTCGATCGCCACCAGCCGCGAGTAGGCGGCCACGATCATCAGCAGCATGATGGCGATGATCACGGCGAAACTTGCCAGGATCCGTTGGCGCAAGGTCCAGTTCTTCAACATTCAGCCCTCAGGAATTCGATACGAGCGGGAAAAATCGCCGAAGTATAGCCCAGGCGTCTTACGCATTTGCGGCTGAATGCTGCTGTATTCAGGCCTCCTTGCCTATCGATGTGGCCATTTGCCTGTTCACTGGCCGGCGGCAAGCCTGACCTGGCTCTCCAACTCCTGGCGCAAGGCCGGGTCCAAACGCAGCTGGCGCGCCAGTTCGTCGAGGTAGGCGCGCTCCATGAAATTCTCCTGGTCGACCATCATCACGCTGGCCAGGTACATCTCGGCGGCCATTTCCGGGGTTTGCGCGGCGCGGGCCACCTCGGCAGGGTCCAGCGGCTTGTTCAGCTCAGCGTGCAGCCAGTGCTGCAGCTCGCGGTCGCTGTCCAAGCGGGTGAACTCGCCTTCGATCAATGCCCGCTCGCGCTCGTCGATATGGCCGTCGGATTTGGCCGCCGCCACCAGTGCCCGCAGCACCGCCTGGCTGTGCTGCTCGGCCTGGGCCGGGGGCAGGCGGTCCAGCGTCTGTGGCGGCTGGTCGCCTGCACCCTGGCGCGCCTGCCAGTTGCCATAGGCCTTGTAGGCCAGCACCCCGAGCGCGGCCAGGCCACCGTAGGTGAGCGCCTTGCCGCCATATTTGCGGGCCTTCTTGTTACCCAGCAACAAACCCATGGCACCGGCCGCCAGGGCACCACCGCCGGCACCGGAAAGCAGGCTGCCCAGCCCGCCGTTGCCCGCTGGTTTGTGCCCCGTGCCTTTGCTGGCCTGGCTGTTGAGCAGTTCCTGGCCGGACTTGAGCAGTTGGTCGAGCAGACCTCGGGTATTCATCTGGCGTGTCTCCGCGTGTACGAAAAAGTGGCCACCAGAGTAGGACGGCGCACGGCTTTCTCCACCTGTGCAAATGCTTCCGGATGTTGCATCAGCGATTGATAAAAGCGATCTAGACTCGACTCAGTCGCTAAAAATCATAAGCAGTCAGCCACCTGACCGCCGCTTTGCTTGACGTCTGCCCCGATCACAATTGCCAACAAGAGGGAACATCATGTCAGTGCACAAGACCGTTTTGCTCGGCGCCCTGCTCGCCAGCGCTGGCGCCCAGGCCGCCGGGCTGCCCCAGAAGCTCGGTGCCGGCGAGGGGCAGCTGGACATCATCGCCTGGCCCGGCTACATCGAACGCGGTGAAAGCGACAAGGCCTACGACTGGGTCACCGGCTTCGAGAAAGAAACCGGCTGCAAGGTCAGCGTGAAGACCGCCGCCACCTCCGATGAGATGGTCAGCCTGATGACCAAGGGCGGCTATGACCTGGTGACCGCCTCGGGCGATGCCTCGCTGCGGCTGATCGCCGGCAAGCGGGTGCAGCCGATCAACACCGCGCTGATCCCCAACTGGAAGAACCTCGACCCGCGTCTGCACAACGGCGCCTGGTACGTGGTCAAGGACCAGGTGTATGGCACGCCCTACCAGTGGGGCCCGAACGTGCTGCTGTACAACACCAACGTGTTCAAGCAGCCACCCACCAGCTGGAGCGTGGTGTTCGAAGCGCAGAACCTGCCCGACGGCAAACCCAACAAGGGCCGCGTGCAGGCTTACGACGGGCCGATCTACATCGCCGACGCGGCGCTCTATCTCAAGTCCGCCAAGCCTGAGCTGGGTATCCAGAACCCCTACGAACTCACCGAGGCGCAATACAAGGCGGTGCTCGACCTGCTGCGCCAGCAGCAGCCGCTGATCCACCGCTACTGGCACGACGCGACCGTGCAGATGAGCGACGTGAAGAACGAGGGCGTGGCCGCCACCAGTTCGTGGGGCTACATGGTCAACGGGCTGCTGGCCGACAAGCAGCCGGTGGCCTCGGTGGTGCCGAAGGAAGGCGCCACCGGCTGGGCCGACACCACCATGCTGCACAGTGAGGCCAAGCACCCCAATTGCGCCTACAAATGGATGGACTGGTCGCTGCAGCCCAAGGTGCAGGGCGACGTGGCGGCCTGGTTCGGCTCGTTGCCAGCGGTGCCGGCGGCCTGTACCGGCAGCGAACTGCTGGGGGCCGAGGGCTGCAAGACCAATGGCTTCGACAATTTCGACAAGATCGCCTTCTGGAAAACCCCGCAGGCCGAGGGCGGCAAGTTCGTGCCCTATAGCCGCTGGACCCAGGACTACATCGCGATCATGGGCGGGCGCTGAAACCGTTAGCAAAGGAGTTTTCACCTGCACTGGCCTCATCGCCGGCAAGCCGGCTCCCACAAGGATCTCACTGGCCCCGGCCTTGTGAATGACCTGTGGGAGCTGGCTTGCCAGCGGTGAGGCCGGCACAGGCAATACAAAGCCAGCTGAGTACCGCTCATGCCCCTAGCCGTTCAGTTCACCCAGGTTTCCCGCACCTTCGGCGAGGTCAAGGCCGTCGACCAGGTCAGCATCGACATCGAGGACGGCGAGTTCTTCTCCATGCTCGGCCCCTCGGGTTCGGGCAAGACCACCTGCCTGCGCCTGATCGCCGGCTTCGAGCAACCCAGCAGCGGCTCGATCCGCATCCATGGCAGCGAAGCCGCCGGGCTGCCGCCCTACCAGCGCGACGTCAACACCGTGTTCCAGGACTACGCACTGTTCCCGCATATGAACGTGCGCGACAACGTCGCCTATGGCCTGAAAGTCAAAGGTGTGGCCAAGGCCGAACGCCATGCCCGTGCCGACGAGGCGCTGGCCATGGTCGCCCTGGACGGCTACGGCGCACGCAAGCCGGCGCAGCTGTCCGGTGGCCAGCGCCAGCGCGTCGCCCTGGCCCGCGCCCTGGTCAACCGGCCACGGGTGCTGCTGCTCGATGAACCGCTCGGCGCCCTCGACCTCAAGTTGCGCGAGCAGATGCAGGGCGAGCTGAAAAAGCTGCAGCGCCAGCTGGGCATCACCTTCATCTTCGTCACCCACGACCAGACCGAGGCATTGTCGATGTCCGACCGGGTGGCCGTGTTCAACCGCGGGCGCATCGAACAGGTCGACACACCCCGCAACCTGTACATGCAGCCGGCGACCACCTTCGTCGCCGAGTTCGTCGGCACCTCCAACGTGCTGCGCGGGGAACTGGCGCAACAGCTCAATGGCAGCGCATCGCCCTTCTCCATCCGCCCCGAGCACATCCGCCTCGACGGCCAGCCCGCCAGCGGCGACGTACAGGTCGGCGGGGTGCTGCACGACATCCAGTACCAGGGCAGCGCCACCCGTTTCGAGGTGAAGCTGGACTGCGGCCAACTGCTCGCCGTAAGCCAGGCCAACGACCGCTGGCAGGCACAAGCGCAGCACTGGCAGGCCGGCCAGCGCGTGCAGGCCAGCTGGCCGCGCGAGGCGATGACCGCGTTGCGGGAAACCCAGCCATGAGCCTGGCCGCTGAAAAAGCAACGGGCATCACGCCGCTGCGGCGCCTGAGCGACCTGCTGTACCGGCGCCCCAACCTGTACCTGCTGATGCTGCTGATCCCGCCGTTGCTGTGGTTCGGCGCTATCTACCTAGGCTCGTTGCTGAACCTGTTGTGGCAAGGTTTCTACACCTTCGACGACTTCACCATGGCGGTGACGCCGGACCTGACCCTGGCCAACTTCGCCGCGCTGTTCAACCCGGCCAATTTCGACATCATCCTGCGCACCCTGAGCATGGCCGTGGCGGTGTCGCTGGCCAGCGCCGTGCTGGCCTTCCCCATCGCCTACTACATGGCGCGCTACACCAGCGGCCGCACCAAGGCGTTCTTCTACATCGCGGTGATGATGCCGATGTGGGCCAGCTACATCGTCAAGACCTACGCCTGGACCCTGCTGCTGGCCAAGGGCGGCGTGGCCCAGTGGTTCATCCAGCAACTGCACCTGCAGCCGCTGTTGCAGCTGGTGCTGGACATCCCCGGCGTGGGCGGCAGCACCCTGTCGACCTCGCACCTGGGGCGCTTTCTGGTGTTCGTCTACATCTGGCTGCCGTTCATGATCCTGCCGATCCAGGCCGCACTGGAGCGCCTGCCGCCTTCGCTGCTGCAAGCCTCGGCCGACCTCGGCGCCAAACCCCGGCAGACCTTCTTGCAAGTGATCCTGCCGCTGTCGGTGCCGGGCATCGCCGCCGGTTCGATTTTCACGTTCTCGCTGACCCTGGGCGACTTCATCGTGCCGCAACTGGTCGGCCCGCCCGGCTATTTCATCGGCAGCATGGTGTATGCCCAGCAAGGGGCGATCGGCAACATGCCCATGGCGGCGGCCTTTACCCTGGTGCCGATCGTGCTGATCGCGGTGTACCTGTCCATCGTCAAACGCCTGGGGGCCTTCGATGCACTCTGAAAAAGCCTCGATGGGCCTGCGCCTGGCGGCCTGGGGCGGGCTGGTGTTCCTGCACTTCCCGATCCTGATCATCCTGCTCTATGCCTTCAATACCGAAGACGCGGCGTTCAGTTTCCCGCCCAAGGGCTTCACGCTGAAGTGGTTCGCCGTGGCCCTAGCCCGCCCCGACGTGCTCGAAGCGATCAAGCTGTCATTGCAGGTGGCCTGCCTGGCCACGCTGATCGCCCTGGTGCTTGGCACCCTGGCGTCGGCGGCGCTGTACCGACGCAGCTTTTTCGGCAAGGAAAGCATCTCGCTGATGCTGATCCTGCCGATCGCCCTGCCCGGCATCATCACCGGTATCGCCCTGCTCTCGGCGTTCAAGCGCCTAGGGATTGAACCTGGGCTGTTCACCATCGTCGTCGGCCACGCCACGTTCTGCGTGGTGATCGTCTACAACAACGTCATCGCCCGCCTGCGCCGTACCTCGCAGAGCCTGATCGAAGCCTCGATGGACCTGGGCGCCGATGGCTGGCAGACCTTCCGCTACATCATCCTGCCCAACCTGGGCTCGGCGTTGCTGGCCGGCGGCATGCTGGCCTTTGCCCTGTCGTTCGACGAAATCATCGTCACCACCTTCACCGCCGGCAACGAGCGCACCTTGCCAATCTGGCTGCTCAACCAGCTCAGCCGCCCGCGCGATGTGCCGGTGACCAACGTGGTCGCCATGCTGGTGATGCTGGTGACCATGCTGCCGATCCTCGGCGCCTATTACCTGACCCGTGGCGGTGAAAGCGTCGCGGGCAGCGGCAAATGACCCTGGAGGAGTCCCCGATGCAAACCCGAATGCTGATCAACGGCCAGCTTGTCGCTGGCGAAGGCCCGGCCTGGACCGTGCTCGACCCGGCCAAAGGCACTGCCCTGGCACAGATCAACGAAGCCACCGAGGCCCAGGTCGACAGCGCTGTGCGCGCGGCCGACAAGGCGTTCGACGGCTGGTCGCAGACCACGCCGAAAGAGCGCTCGACCGCGCTGCTGGCCATCGCCGACGTCATCGAGCAACACGGCGAGGCGCTGGCCAGGCTGGAATCGAACAACTGCGGCAAGCCTTACGCTGCCGCCCTCAACGACGAGATCCCGGCCATCGCCGACGTGTTCCGCTACTTCGCCGGCGCGGCGCGCTGCCTGGGCGGCTCGGCGGCGGGTGAGTACCTGCCCGGGCACACCTCGATGATCCGCCGTGACCCGCTGGGTGTGGTGGCCTCCATCGCGCCGTGGAACTACCCGCTGATGATGCTGGCGTGGAAGATCGCCCCGGCGTTGGCCGCCGGCAACACCGTGGTGATCAAACCTTCGGAGCTGACCCCGCTGACCGCCCTGCACCTGGGTGAGCTGATTCACGGCCTGCTGCCGCCTGGCGTACTCAACATCCTGTTCGGCCGCGGCCAGACCGTGGGCAACCCGCTGGTCACCCACCCCAAGGTGCGCATGGTGTCGCTGACCGGCTCCATCCCCACCGGCGCGCACATCATCGGCGCCACCGCCGACAGCGTGAAGCGCATGCACATGGAGCTGGGCGGCAAGGCCCCGGTGATTGTGTTCGACGATGCCGACATCGATGCTGCTATCGAAGGCATCCGCACCTTCGGCTTCTACAACGCCGGGCAGGACTGCACCGCGGCCTGCCGCCTGTACGTGCAGGACGGCATCTACGAGCGCTTCGTCGAACGCCTGGGCGAGGCGGTGGCCAGCCTCAAGCACGGCCTGCAGAGCGATCCGGCCACCGAGCTCGGCCCGCTGATCAGCGCCCAGCACCGCGACAAGGTCGCCGGGCTGGTACAGCGTGCGATTGCCCAGCCGCATATCCGCCTGGTCACCGGCGGCAAGGCCGTGCCTGGAGACGGGTTCTTCTTCGAACCCACCGTGCTGGCCGACACCTTGCAGGATGACGAGATCGTCCGCCACGAAGTGTTCGGGCCGGTGGTGTCGGTGACCCGCTTCAGCGACGAGGCCCAGGCGCTGGAATGGGCCAACGACTCCGAGTACGGCCTGGCTTCATCGGTATGGACCCGCGACAGCGGCCGCGCCCACCGCCTGGCGGCACGGCTGCATTACGGCTGCACCTGGGTGAACACCCACTTCATGCTGGTCAGCGAAATGCCCCATGGCGGGCAGAAGCATTCGGGGTACGGGAAGGATATGTCGATGTACGGGCTGGAGGACTACACCTGTGTGCGGCATGTGATGTTCAAACATTGATGCAGGGATGACAGAAGCCGACTGGCATTCACGGCCAGTCGGCTTTTTGCTGCCTGCCATACCGACATTTCCCGCAACCTGCCGCTGCCACGCCCTACCGCGAGACCGTTGAGCAAAATAAACTGGTATCACAGAATGATACCATGAATAATCACCAACGCGCTTTACTCGAACTTGTCTTCAAGAAACCTGTGCCCAAAACCCTGGACTGGATACGCCTGGAATCATTGCTGGTATCGCTTGGCGCCAGGACGGTCGAAGGTAGGGGTCACGCGTACGGTTCGAACTCCACGGGGCGGTCGCAACCTTCCACCGCCCACACCCGGACCGCCACGCCAAAGCCTATCAAGTGAAGGATGCCCGCCAGTTCCTGGAGCAGGCAGGAGTGACACCATGAATGTGATGAATTACCGCGGCTATGCCGCCCGCATCGAATACAGCGACGAAGACCAGCTGCTGGTCGGCCACGTCGCCGGCATCCACGACGTGATCGGTTTCCATGGCGAATCGATCAGCGAACTGCGCCAGGCCTTCGAGGAGGCCGTCGACGACTACCTCGAAACCTGCCAGCGCCTGGGGCGTGAACCGCAAAAAACCTACTCCGGCAAGCTCAGCCTACGCCTGGAGCCCACGCTTCACGCCAGCGTGGCGGCCCAGGCGGAGCTTGCGCAGAAAAGCATCAACCAATGGGTGAGCGACATCCTCAGCAAGGCCGCCTACCGCTGAGTCAATCGCGCAGGTCCGACTCGTGGATCGGGTTGGCCCGGCTGGTCGCCCGCTGGTACTGCGCCGGCCACGTGGCCTTGTTGCCGCCCAGGTCATCGTCGGCGTGCAGTGGCCAGTACGGGTCGCGCAGCAGTTCACGGGCCAGGAAAATCACATCGGCCTGGCCGGTGCGCAGGATGTGTTCGGCCTGGGCGGGCTCGGTGATCATGCCAACGGTCCCGGTGGCGATTTCCGACTCTTTGCGCACCCGCTCGGCGAAGCGGGTCTGGTACCCCGGGCCGGTGGGGATCTCGGCGTTGACCGAGGTGCCGCCAGACGAAACGTCGATCAGGTCGACACCCAGCACGCGCAGGCGGCGCGCCAGTTCGACGGTTTCATCCGGGTTCCAGCCATCCTCCACCCAGTCGGTGGCCGATACGCGGACGAACAGCGGCAGCTCCTGCGGCCACACCTTGCGCACGGCTTCGGTGACCTGCAAGGTCAGGCGAATGCGGTTTTCGAAGCAACTGCCATAGTCGTCGCGACGCTGGTTGCTCAGCGGCGACAGGAACTGGTGCAACAGGTAGCCATGGGCGGCGTGGATTTCCACGACCTTGAAACCGGCCTTCAAGGCGCGCTCGGTCGCGGCCACAAACGCGGCCACAACGTCCTGGATCTCGTCCTTGCTCAACTCGCGCGGCGCGGTGTGCTGCGGGTCGAAGGCGATTTTCGATGGGCCGACCGGCTGCCAGCCACCCTCTTCGAGCTTGACGCTGCCTTGCTTGCCCAACCAGGGGCGATACGTGCTGGCCTTGCGTCCGGCGTGGGCCAGCTGGATGCCAGGCACGGCGCCCTGAGCGGTGATGAAGCGGGTGATGCGCTGCAGCGGGGCGATCTGTTCGTCGTTCCACAGGCCAAGGTCTTCGGCAGTAATGCGGCCATCGGCGGTGACCGCGACGGCCTCGCTGATCACCAGGCCCGCGCCACCGACAGCACGGCTGCCCAGGTGCACCAGGTGCCAGTCGTTGGCCAGGCCGTCGACGGCGGAGTACTGGCACATGGGGGAAACGGCAATACGGTTGGGCAGGGTCAGCTGACGCAGGGTATACGGCTCAAGCAGCAGGCTCATGAGAGCACCTCCCGGGGGACTCCAATGGTTGTCCGGTCCGGGCACTTGTAGTGGGAACTTGGCCGGTACCGGTCTGTTTCAGACTAGACCATGGGTGTCGGAGGTGTCTGACCGTTAGGTGGGGAGTCGCTGACAAGCCTGCCTGATAACGCCTCAAGCAGGCTCAGCCCCGGCGCTTACAAACGCTGCAGGATCAACTCCCCGGCAGCGCCGGCGGCACCTGGCTCCCCGGCTTGCCCTGGCAGGCCATTGGCGCCGGCCGCCGTGCTGTACACCAGGCAGCCCTTGCTCGCGCCGCCCTTGCCAGCCTTGCCGGCTGCGCCCGGCTTGCCCGGCGCGCCGCCCTCCAGCCGCACCATGATCCGTTCCTGGGCGAAGCCGTCCGGCAGCGCCAGGCGAATCCGCCCGCCAGAGGCACCATCGTGCCCATTGCCACCGTTGTCACCATTGGCCCCTCGGCTGGCCTGCCCCCAGGTGCAGCCACCCGGCTTGCCATTACCGCCATCAAGGCCGACAAAACCTGGCGCGCCAGCGCCGCCACGGGCATCGATGACGAGCTGCTCGGCCTCAAGCGCCTGCAGGCGCAAGTCGAGGTTGCGCCCCGGGCGGGCTGCCCGCTCATAAGTGCCCGGTGCACCAGGCGCACTGATTTCACTGCCTTCGCCCAGGTGGGCGCTGGCGGCACTGATACTCAGGTCACGTTCGGCGGGGGCGATGGCGATGCGCGCATCGCGCCCCAGCTCCAGGCGGTCGATCTTGAGCTCGGTGAGAGTGGCTGGCAGCAACAGGGTCGCCGAGTCGGCCACACGCAGCTGTTCAAGGTGCACGCTGGCCGACTTGTTCGGCAGGCGCAGCATGGAGTGAGCGGCGACTTCAAGGCTTTCTGCCTGAGCCAGGGGCGCGGCCAAAGCGGCCAGCAACATCAATTTATGCATGGCTCTAGGCCTTACCAGGTTTGGGGATGGACATGACGTGGAAGATGCCGGTTAGAAGAATCTGCAACCGATCGAACCAGCGGTGGCTGCGCCCGCGCAGGCTGGCGTTGAAAAACAGCACCTCGAGCACATGCAGTGACAGCAGGACGATGCCGGTGGTATTAATCAGCAGATTGAGCGGCAATGGCTGCGGCATGAACAGGTTGAACAGCACCACCCACCAGAACAGCACCGTCAGGACCTTGCCCAGGCCCAGGATGAATTTCATACCCCGCCCCCACTGTTTATTGTTATGCCAGCGCGGCCCGTTCGAGCGGGCCGCGTTGGCAACAGTAACCTTACTGCGGCAGGCGCGCCAGAGGGGTCAGTTCAGGTGCAGTTCCACCCGTCGATTGCGCGCCCGGCCTTCATCGCTCTCGTTGTCAGCAACCGGATCAGCCTCGCCACGGCCCTGGCTGGTCACCTTGTCCGGTGCCAGCCCCTGGCTGATCAGATACTCCGCGACGCTACTGGCACGGCGCTCGGACAGGCGCTGGTTGTAGCTGTCGGAACCGACGCTGTCGGTGAAGCCAATGACCTTGACGCTGGTCACGCCCGGCGCGTTCAGCCTGGGCAGCAGGCTTTGCAGACGCTGCCGGGCGGCTGCCGTGAGCTCGGCGGAGTCGAAGGCGAACAGCACCTGGCCCTGGTCGTCGAGGGTAATCACCTCAGGGGTCGCGGCGGGTTCGGGTTGCGCTTGCGCGGGAGGGTATTGGGGCAGCGGGCAGCCCATGTGGTTGACCTGGGTGCCGGCGGGGGTGTCCGGGCAACGGTCACGGCGGTCGAAGACACCATCGCCATCCTCATCGCCATCCTGGGCGTAGCAGATCAGGCCACCGGCGATGGCTCCCAGGGCACCGCCACCGGCCGCCCAACTGGAGCTCTCGATAGCCCCCAGGCCACCGCCGACCAGCCCACCGAGCAGGCTGCAGAGGGGCCAGGTCCTTTGATTGAGGGGCGCGCTGCCATCGCTGTGGGTCGCGCAACCGGCCAGCAGGCTGGTGGCCAGCAACAGCGGCAGCGCCGCCTTGGACAAAACACGCATGGTGAATGCTCCTGTGTCACCGGCCGCTACCGGTCACCCAGGAGTAAAGACGCGCCCGCGCCACTTCTCAAGGCGCGGGCGCAGGGCCGTCAACGCTGGATCTTGATCTCGGTACGGCGGTTCATGGCGCGCCCGTCAGCCGTGGCGTTGTCAGCCACAGGTTGGGACTCGCCGGCACCCACGACCGAAACGAAGCTGCTGCGCGGTACGCCTTGCTCGACCAGATAATCGGTCACCGAATGGGCACGGCGCTCGGAAAGCTTCTGGTTGTAGCGGTCGGAACCGACGCTGTCGGTATGGCCGGTAACGCTCAGGCGGGCGCTCGGGGCCTCCTGCTTAAGGCGCGTGGCAATGGTATTGAGGCGCTCCTTGTCGGTGGCGGTGAGGCGTGCCGAGTCGAACTCGAAGCGCACATCGCGGATGACGATGACTTCTTCCTTCTGTACCACGACCTCCTCGACCACCGGTGGTGGTGGCGGGCAGCCGTTGGCATCGACCTGGACCCCGCGCGGCGTGCCTGGGCACTTGTCGCGGCTGTCCGGCACACCATCGCCGTCCTCGTCGCCATCGCCGTGGGCCCAGCAGTAACCGGCCGCCAGGCCGCCACCGAGCAATGCACCCCAGCCAGCCCAGCTGGAGCTCTCGATGGCGCCCAAGGCCGCGCCGCCTACACCCCCGACGGCAGCACACTTCGGCCAGTCGGTTTTTTGCAAACCTGCACAACCAGTCAACACACTGGTGAGCAGGACCAGGGGTATCGCTGTGCGTACTATGCTCATCTTGTTGCTTCTCCTAGGGGAATCGGTGCAAAACCGATGCTCTGGAAGTAAAGACCGCTGTTTCTCGCTCTGCCAGCAATAAGCCACGACGTGGCGCCGTGCCTCTATGCCAGGCGGGCCGGGGCCGTTAGTCTTGAGCGACCTGAACGAGGAATGGCAATGACCGACGCTTTCTCACAACGCACGCCACAGCAGGCCCTGGCCGCCCTGCTCGAGCGCTTCACGCCACACAAGCTGCTGCTGGTGGGCACGCGTTTCCCGGCCCTGGACGCCTTCGCCGCAGAGCACCCGGACACCCTCATAGAAGTCGCCTCACCCGGCCCATTGCCGACCGGCCTGGCCGCCCAGCGCTTCGACTTGGCGTTGCTGGTGGACTGCCTTGAACACCTGCCCAAACGCAGTGGCCTGGAGCTGCTTGGCGGCATTCGCAACCTCAATGCCAGCAAGGTCGCGGTACTCGCCGACCTGGGCGCCTGCGGCTGGCACGACACCGATTTTTTCTCGCTGGCGCTGTCGGCCAGCGAGAAATTCCAACGCGACGAACAGGTGCTCAGCCTGTTCACCTATGATCTGCATGACTACAAACAGGTGCCGGACTGGCTTAATGCGAAGTTCTGGGCCAACCCACAAAATTTCGGCAAGTACTGGTGGTGACTCGATGAGTGTCTCGGTCTGCCCTTGCGGCAGCGGCAACCTGCTCGACGCCTGCTGCGGGCATTATCACGCCGGCACCCCGGCACCGGATGCGCAGACGCTGATGCGCTCGCGCTACAGCGCCTACGTGCTGGGGCTGATGGATTACCTGGTCGGCACCACGCTGCCGGCCCAGCAGGCCGGCCTGGACCGCGCCGGCATGGCGGCCTGGAGCGCGCAAAGCACCTGGCTGGGGCTCGAGGTGGAAAACGCCGAGGTGCTCGGCGGGCAGCCCGAGCATGCCTTCGTTACCTTCACCGCACGCTGGCACGATAGCCAAGGCGATCACCAGCACCGCGAACGCTCGGCCTTTGTCCAGCAAGCCGGGCGCTGGTACTTCATCGACCCGACCGTGGAACTGAAAGTCGGGCGCAATGATCCCTGCCCCTGCGCCAGCGGGCAGAAATTCAAGAAATGCTGCGCCAGCTATTTCGGTAACTGAACATGCGCGCCCTCGCCCGCCTGATGCTGCTGGCTCTACTACTGAGCGGGCTGGCGGGCTGCGCCAGCTGGGGCGACGACAGCTGGCGCCAGCCAGAGGTGCACCTGGTGAAGGTGGAAAAGGTCAGGATGCGCCTGCACCAGCAAGAATTCGTGCTGCACCTGCAGGTCATCAACCCCAACGACAGCCGGCTGTTCATTCGCAACCTGCACTACGCGGTACACCTGGGTGACATCCTGCTGGCCGAAGAGGATGTCAGCCTCTGGCGCAGCGTCGGCGCTCATGCCCGGCGCACCTTCAAGATCACCGCGCGGACCAACCTCTGGCAGCACCTCAAGCCCCTGGCGAAACTGCTCAAAAGCCAACAACCACTGCACTACCGGCTGCAAGGCGACCTGGCTACCGGGCTGATCATCCCCCGGGACCTGCACTTGTCGCGCAGTGGTGAGATAATGCCCGGCGATTTTCTACCGGAGTAATCCCGCAATGACCCAGCAACCCCATGTTCACGGCCCCGACTGCAACCACGGTCACGACCATCATCACGATCACGACCACGGCCATGTGCATGGCCCGCACTGCAACCACGGCCACCAGGAGCCGGTGCGCAATGCCCTGAAGGACGTCGGTCGCAACGACCCGTGCCCATGCGGCAGCGAGAAGAAATTCAAGAAGTGCCACGGCGCTTGAAGCAGCCCTGAGCGCCAAGCTGCAAGCCGCAAGATAAAACGGGCCGGTGCAATGCCGGCTTTTTCTTGAGGCTTGCAGCTGGCGGCAAGCCGTTCGTAAATAAAGCGCTCCCGCACCTTGCACGGCGACTGCGCGCTCACTACCTTAGCGCCTTTCCAAACCCCGCCACGCCCTGCAGGAGCCTAGTCATGGCCGCGCCCGTCCTTCCTCCCTTCCGCCCCCGCTTCGGCAGCGCCGCCGCGATGCTTGGCATGCTTGCGTTGACTGGCTGCCAGATGGGCGGCATGCAGGACAGCGTACCGCCGACCACCGGCGTCCAGCCGCTCAAGGGCCTGGCGCAGAATGTTTCAGTGCGGCGCAACGCCATGGGTGCGCCGCTGATCGAAAGCAGCAACTTCCACGATGCCCTGTTCAGCCTGGGCTATATCCATGCCGGTGACCGCATTGAACAAATGGTCACCCTGCGCCTGCTGGCCCAAGGCCGCCTGGCCGAGCTGGCCGGCCCCGAGGCGCTGGAAATAGACCGCCTGATGCGCGCCGCCAACCTCAAGCAGAGCGCCGGCCAGCTCTACGCCGACGCCTCGCCGCGGCTCAAGCGCTTCTTCGAAGTGTATGCCCGAGGGGTCAACGCCTACCTGTTCCGCTACCGCGACAAGATGCCGGCCGAACTGGCCCGTAGCGGCTATCGCCCCGAGTACTGGAAACCGGAGGACTCGGCGCTGATCTTCAGCCTGTACGCCTTCAGCCAGTCGGTGAACCTGCAGGAAGAGCTCTCGGCCCTGACCCTGGCGCAGAAGGTCGGCGCAGATAAGCTGGCCTGGCTGCTGCCCGGCGCGCCCGACGAAGCCCTGGCCGAAAGCGAAGTCGACAAGCTCAAGGGCCTGAACCTGGCCAGCCAGCTGCCGGGCCTTGCCTCGCTCGCCGCCGCCGGCCAGCAACTGGCCGACCTCGGCTTGCTCGGCAACCCCGGCTCGTCCAACCTCGCCCTCGGGCCGCAACGCAGTCGCAGCGGCAAGAGCCTGCTGGCCAGCGACAGCCGGGCGCCCTGGGCGCTGAGCCCGGTGCAGATCCATACCGGTAAATACCAGGTCGCCGGCCTTTCGCTGCCGGGCCTGCCGATCGTGCTGGCCGGCTACAACGGTAAAGTGGCGTGGAGCGCCAGCGCGGTGATGGCCGACAACCAGGACCTGTTCCTTGAACAGGTACGCCGCCAGGGCAGCCAGCTGACGTACCTGGCCGACGGCAAATGGCAGCAAGCCCGCGCACGCAGCGAGACCTTCTTCGTCCGTGGCCAGCGCCCGCAACGCGAAGTGCTGTATGACACCCGCCATGGCACCCTGCTGCCGGGCCACGGCAGCCTGGCCTTGGCCTTGCACCTGCCGCAGCTCAAGGACGATCGCAGCCTCGACGCGTTGTTCGACCTGACCCGCGCCAGCAACATCGAGCGGGCCTTCGACAGCACCCGTGAAATCGGCGCTGCAGCCCTTAACTTCGTGTTCGCCGAACCCGAGCATATCGGCTGGCAAGTCACTGGCCGCTACCCCAACCGCCGCGACGGCCAGGGGCTGCTGCCCTCGCCGGGCTGGGACGGGCGCTATGACTGGGATGGCTACGCCGATGCCATGCTCCACCCTTACGATCAGGACCCGGCCGCCGGCTTCATCGGCCACGCCAACCAACGCAGCCAGCCCAAGGGCTACGGCATGCAGCTGTCGAGCAGCTGGTACTACCCTGAACGCGCCGAGCGCCTGGCTCAGCTGGCGGGCAACGGCCGCCATGACAGCCGTAGCCTGATGGCCCTGCAGAACGACCAGGTGACGCTGCTGGCAGACAAGCTCAAGCAGATGTTCGATGCCCCCGGCATGGCCCTGCCACTCAAACAGGCCATCGACGCCTTGCCCGCCGCCCAGCGCGACAAGGCCCGCGACGCCCTGGCCCGGCTCAAGGCCTTCGATGGCCGGCTGAGCCCGGTGTCGGCCGATGCCGCGCTGTATGAGCTGTTCCTCCAGGAAGTTACCCGGCAGACCTTCCTTGACGACCTCGGCCCCGAGTCGAGCCCGGCCTGGCAAGCGTTCATCGGCAATGCCCAACTCTCCTATTCGGCCCAGGCCGACCACCTGTTGGGCCGCGAGGACAGCCCGTTCTGGGATGACCGTGGCACGCCACAGAAGGAAGACAAACCGGCCATCCTCGCCCGTAGCCTGGCGGCGGCGATCGATACCGGCACCGCCCAGCTCGGCGCCGACCGCCGTGCCTGGCAGTGGGGCAAGCTGCACCAGTATCGCTGGCCAGCACCGCACTACCGTGGCCTGGGCGACAGCCTCAGCCGCTCGCCAATGGCGGCCGGCGGTGACTTCAGCACGCTGGCACTCACGCCCTACGCCTGGGGCAGCAACTTCGACACCCGCCTGCCGGCCTCGGCGCGGATGATCGTCGACTTCGGCCAGGCCGAACCGCTGCAACTGCTGACCAGCAGCGGCCAGTCCGGCAACCCGGCGAGCCGCCATTACAGCGACGGGCTGGATGCCTGGTTCAAGGGGCGCTTCATGAGCTTGCCGCTGCAGCCGCAGAACTTCGGGCGGGCTTATGGCAGCCAGCGACTGACGCTGGTGCCGGGGAAGTAAGCCGACAGAAATGAAAAAGCCGCCTGGACAGGCGGCTTTTTCATTGGTGCGCGGTCAAGCAGCGACCACTGCCAGCTCTGCACCTTCACTGTTTCCGAGTCATGGGCCGGACGCACCAGCAAGCGTTGTGTGAAACCGGGCAAAGATGCAGCGCGCGCCAAGTTGTGCTTCTATCCATCATCCCGGCCCCTGGTCGCAGACCGCCCTTTTCAGGACCCCCATGCACCATTCGACCCACGACCTGCTGTCCCCCGCGCCCGGCATCGCCCGCCAGTTGCACAGTTTCCACTTCGGCCCGCGCGGCGGCGACAAGGTGTACATCCAGGCCTCGCTGCATGCCGACGAACTGCCGGGCATGCTGGTGGCCTGGCACCTCAAGCAACGCCTGCTGGAGCTGGAGCAGCACGGCCGGCTACGGCGCGAGATCATCCTGGTACCGGTGGCCAACCCGGTGGGCCTGGAGCAGGTGCTGCTGGACGCCCCGTTGGGGCGCTTCGAGCTGCAGAGCGGCGAGAACTTCAACCGCAACTTCGTCGACTTGTCGGACAGCATCGGCGACCAGATCGAAGGCCATCTGAACGACAACCCTGCGCACAATCTGGCGCTGATCCGCGAATACCTGCGTCGCGGCCTGGACGCGCACCCGGCCCATACCCCATTGCAATCCCAGCGCCTGACCCTTCAGCGCCTGGCCTGCGATGCCGACATGGTGCTCGACCTGCACTGCGACTTCGAAGCCGTCGAGCACCTGTACACCACCCCGGAAGCCTGGCCTCAGGTCGAACCGCTGGCGCGCTACCTGGGCGTGCAGGCCAGTTTGCTGGCCACCGACTCGGGCGGGCAGTCGTTCGACGAGTGCTTCAGCCTGGTGTGGTGGCAGTTGCAACAGCGCTTCGGCAAGCGCTTTCCCATCCCCATGGGCAGCTTCTCGGTGACCATCGAGCTGCGCGGCCAGGCGGATGTCAGCCATGCCCTGGCGACCCAGGACTGCCAGGCGATTGTGGATTTCCTCACCCACAGCGGCGTGATCGATGGACAGCCTGCACCGCTGCCGGCCCTGCGCCAGCCAGCGACGCCGCTGGCAGCAGTGGAGCCCGTCACTGCGCCGCTGGGCGGCCTGCTGGTATTTCACGCCAAACCCGGGCAGTACCTGGAAGCGGGGCAGCTGATCGCCGAGGTCATCGACCCGCTCAGCGACCGCGTCACCCCGCTGCGCAATACCCAGGCAGGGCTGCTGTATGCGCGCAGTGTGCGGCGCATGGCCACGGCCGGCATGGTGATCGCCCATGTCGCTGGCGAGCAGGTATGCCGCAGCGGCTACCTGCTGGGCAACTGATCCGCTAGAACCAAACGGCGCTGCGGACGGGTCAGGCCACGGGGGCTGGCGGTGGTTCGTCGGGCAGGGTCGGCTCGCCCGGTTCCATCGGCGGATGCTCGCCGGGCTCTGGCGGTTGCGGGGTATCAGGGTCAGGCTGATGCGGTACGCCACCGGCCTGCAGGTGCATTGGCGGATGCGCCAGCAGCGTCCAGGCCAGCAATCCGACCTGATTCGGCTGCAGGACCGCCAGCTTGGCGCTGATTGCGGGGTCGAGTTTCATGGAGCGGCTCCTGACGAGAGCCGGCACGCGTCGTGCGCGCCGGGACTGCTATCTCGTTGGAGTGCCAAGCGGGCAAACAATTCCCGCGCTTGGTCGGCTCAGGTACGTGGCAGGGTGACGCCGCGCTGGCCCTGGTACTTGCCGCCACGGTCCTTGTACGAGACTTCGCATTCTTCGTCGGACTGCAGGAACAGCATCTGCGCCACGCCTTCGTTGGCGTAGATCTTCGCCGGCAGCGTGGTGGTGTTGGAAAACTCCAGCGTGACATGGCCTTCCCACTCAGGCTCGAGCGGGGTGACGTTGACGATGATGCCGCAACGGGCATAGGTGCTCTTGCCCAGGCAGATGGTCAGCACATCGCGCGGGATGCGGAAGTACTCGACGGTGCGGGCCAGGGCGAAGGAGTTCGGCGGGATGATGCAGACGTCGCTCTTGATGTCGACGAAGCTGCCGGCGTCGAAGTTCTTCGGGTCGACGGTGGCCGAGTTGATGTTGGTGAACACCTTGAATTCGTCGGCGCAGCGCACGTCGTAGCCGTAGCTGGAAACACCGAAGGAGATGACCCGGCTGTCCTGCTCGCCGCGCACCTGGCGCTCGACGAAGGGTTCGATCATGCCGTGTTCCTGCGCCATGCGGCGAATCCACTTGTCCGATTTGATGCTCATGGCGGGTGTGTCCTGAGAGTGCAAGGTGAAAAAATCGTGTTGCGCATCTTACCGGTCCCGGCGCCTGCGGCAAAGTCGCATCCCACAGTCTCACTGCAATGCCCGCCGGACGGGGCCTGCAGCCGCCGCCGATCCGAATTACGACAAACCTCTCACCAGTTATTGGCAGGTCAGGGAAAGTGGGTTATGGTGTCGCCACTGTGCTGCACGCGACACCGAAGATCTGTTTGATGCACGATTTACGATCGGCCCATCTCCATGACACCTTCTGCTCCTTTGCACTCAGTCTCGGTCGGGGCTTTCCTGGCCGCCATCAACTTTGTCCAAGGAGACAGAAAAATGTCCAATCGCCAATCCGGTACCGTCAAGTGGTTCAACGATGAGAAGGGCTACGGCTTCATCACCCCTCAGTCGGGCGACGACCTGTTCGTGCACTTCAAAGCCATCCAAGCTGACGGCTTCAAAACCCTGAAAGAAGGCCAAGCTGTTACTTTCGTCGCTACCCGCGGCCAGAAAGGCATGCAGGCTGAAGAAGTTCAGATCGCCTAAGTCGATCTCGCTTCCTAGCTTTCAGAAAAAACCCGCCATTGGCGGGTTTTTTTGTGCCTGCTCAAAAATCTCGCGGGACGGATTGCTCAGTCGCTCGGAGTACTCCGTGGGAGCGGGCTTGACCCGCGATGGGTGGCACCGGCTGCGCCGGTATCGCGGGGCAAGCCCGCTCCCACGAAGACGTTGTAAATCACTTGGTCAGCGCTTTTCCATTAGAAGCAGCCTGCATCAATCCTCGCTGATGGTGATGCTCGGCATTGCCGGCGCGGCGGCTTCCTGCAATACGATCCGTGCCCCCACCTGACGCGCCAGCTCCTGATAGACCATGGCGATCTGGCTTTCAGGCTCGGCAATCGCGGTTGGCTTGCCGCTGTCGGCCTGCTCGCGAATCAGCATCGACAGCGGCAGCGAAGCCAGCAGTTCGACACCATATTGGGCCGCCAGCTTCTCACCACCGCCTTCACCGAACAGGTGCTCGGCATGGCCGCAGTTGGAGCAGATGTGCACGGCCATGTTCTCCACCACGCCCAACACCGGGATGTTGACCTTGCGGAACATCTCCACGCCCTTTTTCGCATCCAGCAGCGCCAGGTCCTGCGGCGTGGTGACGATTACCGAGCCGGCCACCGGCACTTTCTGCGCCAGGGTCAGCTGGATGTCGCCAGTGCCCGGCGGCATGTCGATCACCAGGTAGTCGAGGTCATCCCAGGCGGTCTGGGTCACCAGCTGCAATAACGCACCGGAAACCATTGGGCCGCGCCACACCATCGGTGTGTTGTCATCGGTGAGAAAAGCCATGGACATCACTTCAACACCATGTGCCTTGATCGGCACGAACCATTTCTGTTCGCGCACCTGCGGGCGAGTGCCTTCGGCGATACCGAACATCACGCCCTGGCTAGGGCCGTAGATGTCAGCGTCGAGGATGCCGACTCGCGCGCCCTCCCGCGCCAGCGCCAGGGCCAGGTTGGCTGCGGTGGTCGACTTGCCTACCCCGCCCTTGCCCGAGGCAACAGCCACGATGTTCTTCACATTGGCCATGGCCGGCACCTGGGCCTGGGCCTTATGGGTGGCGATCACGCAATCGATGGTCACACGCGCCGAAGAAACGCCATCGAGGTTCTCGATCGCGGTCTGCAGCACCTGGGCCCAACCACCCTTGAACAGGCCGGCGGCATAACCCAGCTGCAACTGCACACTGACCTGCGCGCCCTGGATATCGATGGCGCGCACGCAGCCGGCGCTGACCGGATCCTGGTTCAGGTAGGGGTCGGTGTACTGGCGAAGCACGCCTTCGACGGCGGCACGGGTAACGGCACTCATGGAGGCTCCCATTGGCAAACTGAATACGAAACAGGCGCCTATGCTAACCCGTCAATCGTCAGCAGATGCGTTCGCAAGGTGAAATATCTTCGCCAGCCCTTTATAGTGGCCGATCACCCTCATTTTTACCCCGTAGCCAGATAAGTAGCCGAGCCACCATGTCCGAGCCACGTCAGATTCTCGTCACCAGCGCCCTGCCCTATGCCAATGGTTCCATTCACCTTGGCCATATGCTCGAGTACATCCAGACAGACATGTGGGTTCGCTTCCAGAAGCTGCGCGGCAACCAGTGCATCTATGTCTGCGCCGACGATGCCCACGGCTCGGCGATCATGCTGCGCGCGGAGAAGGAAGGCATCACCCCGGAGCAACTGATCGCCAACGTCCAGGCCGAGCACAGCGGCGACTTCGCCGATTTCCTGGTCGATTTCGACAACTTCCACTCCACCCACAGCGAAGAGAATCGCGAGCTGTCGGGCATGATCTACAGCCGCCTGCGTGACGCCGGCCACATCGCCACCCGTTCGGTCACCCAGTATTTCGACCCGGAAAAGGGCATGTTCCTCGCCGACCGCTTCATCAAGGGCACCTGCCCCAAGTGCGCGGCCGAGGATCAGTACGGCGACAACTGTGAAAAATGCGGTGCCACCTATGCCCCGACCGAACTGAAGAACCCCAAGTCGGCAATTTCCGGCGCCACCCCGGTGCTGCGCGACTCGCAGCACTTCTTCTTCAAGCTGCCCGACTTCCAGGCCATGCTGCAGCAGTGGACCCGCAGCGGCACGTTGCAGGACGCCGTGGCCAACAAATTGGCCGAATGGCTGGACTCCGGCCTGCAGGAATGGGACATCTCCCGCGATGCGCCGTACTTCGGCTTCGAAATCCCGGGCGAGCCTGGCAAGTACTTCTACGTGTGGCTGGATGCGCCGATCGGCTACATGGCCAGTTTCAAGAACCTGTGCGCGCGCCGCCCGGAACTGGACTTCGACGCGTTCTGGAACGAAGGCTCCAAGGCCGAGCTGTACCACTTCATCGGCAAGGACATCGTCAACTTCCACGCCCTGTTCTGGCCAGCCATGCTTGAAGGCTCGGGCTTCCGTAAGCCGACCGCCGTCAACGTGCACGGCTACCTGACCGTCAACGGCGCCAAGATGTCCAAGTCGCGCGGCACCTTCATCAAGGCGCGCACCTACCTCGACCACCTGCAGCCGGAATACCTGCGCTACTACTATGCCGCCAAGCTGGGCCGCGGCGTCGACGACCTCGACCTGAACCTCGAGGACTTCGTGCAGAAGGTCAACTCCGACCTGGTCGGCAAGGTGGTCAACATCGCCAGCCGTTGCGCCGGCTTCATCCACAAAGGCAATGACGGCGTGATGGTTGCCGGCGATGCCGCCCCCGAGCTGACCGAGGCCTTCCTCGCCGCCGCGCCGTCGATCGCTGAAGCCTACGAAGGCCGCGACTTCGCCCGTGCCATGCGCGAAATCATGGCCCTGGCCGACCGCGCCAACGCCTGGATCGCCGACAAGGCGCCGTGGTCGCTGGCCAAGCAGGAAGGCAAGCAGGATGAAGTCCAGGCCATCTGCGCCCAGGGCATCAACCTGTTCCGTCAGCTGGTGATCTTCCTCAAGCCGGTTCTGCCGCTGCTGGCCGCCGATGCCGAGGCGTTCCTCAACGTCGCCCCGCTGGCCTGGAACGACCACCTGTCGCGCCTGGAAAACCACAAGCTCAACCCGTTCAAGGCGTTGATGAGCCGCATCGAGCCGGCCAAGGTCGAGGCCATGGTCGCCGCCAGCAAGGAAGACCTGCTGGCCTCGCAAGCCCAGGCCCCAGCCGGCAACGGCGAACTGACCAAGGACCCGCTGTCGGCCGAAATCGAGTTCGACACCTTTGCCGCCGTCGATCTGCGCGTGGCACTGATCGTCAAGGCCGAGTCCGTCGAAGGTGCCGACAAGCTGTTGCGCCTGACCCTGGACATCGGTGACGAGCAGCGCAACGTGTTCTCCGGCATCAAGTCGGCCTACCCCGACCCAAGCAAGCTGGAAGGGCGCCTGACCATGATGGTGGCCAACCTCAAACCACGGAAGATGCGTTTTGGCATCTCCGAGGGCATGGTCATGGCGGCCGGCCCTGGTGGCGAAGAGATCTACCTGCTGAGCCCGGACAGCGGCGCCAAGCCCGGCCAGCGTATCAAGTAACGCCCCTGCCCCGGCCAACTGGCCGGGGCATTTCCATCCAGCGGCCGCTGCCGGATAATCACGGCATCCTCAGGCGGCAGGCATTTCATGAGCGACTACATCCTGGTCCTGGTCAGCGCTGCGCTGGTCAACAACCTGATGTTGCAACCCGACCCGATCGAGCGCGATCGCCTGCAAGCACTCGGCCTGTGCAGCGCGCTGTTGATCTTGATCGGCCTGCCCGCCGGGCTGCTGCTCCAGCAGCACCTGCTTGCCCCGCTGCAATTGCAGGCCTTGCGCCTGTTCCTCCTTTTGCCGCTGTTGGCGATACTCGCCTGGGGCCTGCCGCAACTGCTGCGCCGTGTACGACCTGGCTGGCCTGTGGAAGGCCTGCAAGGGCTGCTGCTGGGCAATGTCGCGGTGCTAGGCTTGCTGTTGCAACTCGGCAGCGATGGCAGCAGCGTGTGGCAAGCGCTGGCCTGGGGCGTGACAGGCGGATTGGGGTTCTGGCTAGCCCTGCTACTGTTCGCCGACCTGCGCGAACGCAGCCGCCATGCGGATGTTCCGGCAGCCCTGCGTGGCTTGCCCATCGAGCTGATCGGCGCTGGCGTGATGGCCATGGCGCTCTCCGGCCTTAGCGGACTATTCACACAATGAGCCTGCATACCCATGCCACTACTGCCTGACCCGCGCCTGCGCAACGCCATGGGCCTGGTGCTTTTGGCCTGCGTGCCGGGTTTGCTGGCGCTGTTCTGGCTGCATGGTTGGGGGGTATTGATCAACCTGCTGCTGTGCGCCATTGCCGCTCTGGCTACAGAGGCACTGCTGCTGACCTGGCGCGGGCAAGCGATACGGCCGGCGCTGGAGGATGGCAGCGCATTGGTCAGCGCGGTGCTGCTGGCGGTTGCATTGCCCAGCCAGGCACCCTGGTGGCTGCCGGTGGCAGCAGCCAGCGTTGCCATAGGCTTGGGCAAACAGGCCTTCGGCGGCGTCGGGCGCAACCTGTTCAACCCGGCGATGGTCGGCTATGCCTTTGCCCTGCTGAGTTTCCCGCTGCAGATGAATCACTGGCCCGGCCAAACGCCTGGCCTGCTCGACAGCCTGCACCTGAGCTTTACTGCCAGCGAGCAGATCGACGCCTGGGCCAGCCCGACGATACTGGATGCCCTGCGACACAATCGCAGCCTGACCATCGATGAGTTGTTTGCAACGCATCCGGCCTTCGGCACGCTGGGCGGGCGAGGCAGCGAATGGGTGAACCTGGCATTCCTGCTGGGCGGGCTGTTCCTGTTGCAGCGCAAGGTGTTCAGCTGGCACGCCCCGGCGGGCTTGCTCGGTGGGCTGCTGCTGTTCAGCCTGCTGGCGTGGAATGGGTCGGGCTCCGACTCCAATGGTTCACCTTTGCTGCACCTGTTCTCTGGCTCAACCATGCTGGCAGCGTTCTTCATCTGCACCGAGCCCATCTCCGGCTGTAAACCTCCGCTGGCCCGCCTGTTGTTCGGTATCGGAGCAGGTTGGCTGATCTACCTGCTGCGTACCTGGGGCAGCGTGCCGGACGGGACAGCCTTTGCGATCCTGCTGATGAACCTCTGCGCTCCGGCGTTGGACCGCTGGGCCCAGCGACGCCAACCGGTGTCCACATGAGCAGGCGCGCGCGCAGCCTACTGCTGCTGTCATCGGTAACTGCCCTGGCGCTGGCCGGCAGCCTTGCCTGGCAACACTGGACCGCCGGCCCCATCCAGGAAGCCCAACGCCGGGTGCAAGAGCGTGAGTGGCTGACTGTGCTGCCAACAGGCAGCTACGACAACCAGCCGCTGCAGACCCCTTTGGCGCTGGCCGACAATCAGTTGCAACACAGTCGACTGCTGGCGGGCTATCGCGCCAGCCTGGCCAACACCCCCGTGGCCATCATGCTGCGCAGCGAGGTGCCGGGGTACGCCGGGCCGATCGAGCTGGCCATCGCGATCGACAATCATGGTCGCCTGACCGGGCTGCGCGTACTTCGCCAGCAGGAAAGCCCAGGGCTGGGCGACCAACTGGTCGATCCCGCGCGGCATTGGCTGGACCAGTTTATCGGCAAGGCCCATGACGACCCGCCCGAGCAAGCCTGGGCGCTCAAGCGGGATCGGGGCGCGTTCGACCAACTGGCTGGCGCGACAGTCACCTCGCGGGCAGTGATCGACGCGGTGCAGGATGCGCTGCGCTACTTCGATCAACACCGCACCGCGTTGCTCGGGGAGGACCAATATGAATAGGTACTGGTTGCTGAGCGTTTGCCTGGCGCCCTTGATCGGCACGACCGGGTCGGTCTTCCAGGCCTCGACGATGCTGCTCTGCATGAGCGTATTGATACTGCTGCACCAACTGCTCATGGCTGGGTTACGCAGCCATCTGCTACCTGCCATGCACGTGTGGATGTCCATGGTGCTGGCCGCAGCGCTCGCCAGTTGCCTGCAGTTGGGGCTGCAAGCCTGGGCGTTGCCGATGGCACTTGAACTTGGCCACTTTCCCGCATTACTGGCCCTGCAATGCCTGGCCGTCGAGCGCCTGTTACCACAAACCGGCCGCTGGCATTCACTGCTCATCGGCCTTGCGGGCATGGCAGTGGCTGGCCTGGCTTTGGCTAGCAGCCGTCAGGCCCTGGCCGATATCCCAGGGCTACACATTACTCATCTGGCGCCCGGTGCACTGATACTGCTCGGCCTGCTTCTGGGCTTGTACAATCAGCTACGCCCCGAGCCCACCACTGCACATCGTCAAGGAACGCGTTGACCCCATGAATGCCGCTAAACGCCTGGAGATTTTTCGCAGGCTGCATGAAGACAACCCCGAGCCCAAGACCGAGCTGGCCTACACCACCCCCTTCGAACTGCTGATTGCGGTGATTCTCTCGGCGCAAGCAACCGATGTCGGCGTCAACAAGGCAACTGCACGCCTGTTCCCCATCGCCAACACGCCCGAAGCCATTCATGCACTGGGGGTGGATGGGCTGAGCGAATACATCAAGACCATCGGGCTGTACAACAGCAAGGCCAAGAACGTCATCGAGACCTGCCGACTGCTGGTCGAACAGCATGGCGGCGAGGTGCCAGAAACCCGTGAGGCGCTCGAAGCATTGCCCGGGGTTGGCCGCAAAACCGCCAACGTCGTCCTCAACACGGCCTTCGGGCAACTGGCGATGGCCGTTGACACCCATATCTTCCGGGTGAGCAACCGTACCGGCATCGCACCGGGCAAGACCGTGCTGGAGGTGGAGAAGAAGCTGCTCAAGTTCGTGCCCAAGGATTACCTGCTCGACGCCCATCACTGGCTGATCCTGCACGGTCGTTACGTTTGCCAGGCGCGCAAGCCTCGCTGCGGTAGCTGCCGTATCGAGGACCTGTGCGAATACAGGCACAAGACATCGGACGATTGAGGCAATAGCAAAAACACTGGCAATACGATTGAAAAAATCTTTTTTACCCGCTCGGTGAATCCCGCTATAAGGACGGCCAATGGCCCTTTGGCTTGGAGTGACGCATGAGCACCGATAAAGAAGACCTGGCTATCGACGACGAGTTTCAAAACGCAGAAGAAGACGCTGAGCCGCAGCCCGAAGTGGCCAAGACCAACCTCAGCAAGCGCCGGACCATCGACAATATGCTGGAAGAGCGGCGCCTGCAGAAGCAGCTGGCCGATTTCGATTACGACCTGTAACCCAGGCATGAAAAAGCCTCCTGATGGAGGCTTTTGCTGGTTCAGGCCAGACCGTGCCGCTGGGCCAGCTCGATGAGATCAACCAATGAGCGCGCATTGAGTTTGAGCAGCAACCGGGTTTTGTAAGTGCTCACGGTCTTGTTGCTGAGAAACATGCTATCGGCAATTTCCTTGTTGGTCTTTCCTCGTGCAAGTTGCTGCAGCACCATCATTTCCCTGCCGGAAAGACGTTCGACCATTTCAACTTCGCTTCCGCCACCGACGCCTGTGCGCCCCTTGTGCAGTGCCTGATTGGGGAAGTAACTGTACCCTGACAGCACGGCCTTGATTGCACTTAGCAACTCGGTCAACTCCTGTTGCTTGCAGACATACCCCGCAGCCCCCGCCTGCATGCAGCGCATCGAAAAATGGCCCGGCGCCTGCGAGGTCAACACCAGCACCTTGCTTGCCGGGCTTGCCAAGGTCATTCGGGCAATGACCTCGAGCCCGTCCAGCTTGGGAATTCCAATATCCAGAATGACAATGTCTGGCAGATGCTCGCGCGTTAGCTGCAAGGCATCTACCCCGTTGTCGGTTTCCGCCATCACCTCGTATCCATGCCGTTCCATCAGCATGCGTACCGCCAGCCGAATGACCGGGTGATCATCCACGATCAGCACTTTGTTCATGCGATATCCATTATTGCGTTATTTTAGTTTTGATGCCCTAGCACAACCGAGCATAACGATTATTCGTGCGATGGTTTCCTTGGCAGATGCATCAAAGGAAGACGCCTACTCTTTTTGAGGAATATTCCTACGCGCGGTTATTTCGCAGAACTTTATGCATCCCTGAATAGATGTAGCCGTGTGCAAGTTAGCACCCTACTAATCGAGCTCCAAGCGTAGAGGCATTACACTTAACGCAGGAAATTTCTACTATTCGGACAAGACATCGGAACACCGATAAATAAATGGCCAGAGACTTCCATAAAGGAAATACTCACACTTACTCTGTGTTCAAAATCAGGCTACTGATGAGCAAAGCATGCCCAGGCGCCCATCATGAACAATCCATCATTCAGCCCATTGACGCTCATCGCCGTCTTCGCCGGCGTCACCGAAGCCTCCGCCCTGGCTTCGCTGCCATTCCTGAGCGAGGAAAGCCAGACCATCTACACCTGGTTCCTCGTAGGCTTCCCCTTCTTCCTGACGGTGTTGTTCTTCCTCACACTCAACTTCAATACCGGGTCGTTATTCGCGCCTGAGCACCATGACCCAACGCTCAACTACCCGAACACTGCTCAACCAGCAACAGCGCCCAACCAAGCTGTCACGCCGGCGACCAAAGAGACGCAAGCACCGCTCAACCCACCCCCGGTGCACATCAGTGAAAGCGAAGCTGCCATGATCATTGCCATCTCCGGCCCAGACAGCCGCAAGATGTTCGAGCGCCATGTGTTGCGCATGATCGATCGCCCACACACCTCCACTCGCCGCTGGGTCCTGTACAACCTCGACACCCGGGCTTGTTTTCATCTCTCGGCCGGCCCCATGCACGAGGACAGCGAACTGCCGTTCGAACAGGCCGAAGCCCCTGAATGACGGCAAAAAAAAACCCGGCCTGGGCCGGGTTCTTTTCAGCTGGATGCTCAGAGCATCGAACGGCCTTTGTTGGCCGCAATGCGCATGCGCAGTGCATTGAGCTTGATGAAGCCGGCAGCGTCGGCCTGGTTGTAGGCGCCGCCATCTTCTTCGAAGGTGGCGATGTTGGCGTCGAACAGCGAGTCGTCCGACTTGCGACCGACAACCACGACGTTGCCCTTGTACAGCTTCAGGCGAACCACACCATTCACGTTCACCTGCGAGGCGTCGATCATCTTCTGCAGCATCAGACGCTCCGGGCTCCACCAGTAGCCGGTGTAGATCAGGCTGGCATACTTCGGCATCAGCTCATCTTTCAGGTGAGCGACTTCGCGGTCCAGGGTGATCGACTCGATGGCACGGTGGGCCTTGAGCATGATGGTGCCACCAGGGGTTTCGTAGCAGCCGCGGGACTTCATGCCGACGTAGCGGTTCTCGACGATGTCGAGGCGGCCGATGCCGTTGGCACCGCCAATGCGGTTGAGGTCGGCCAGCACTGTGGCCGGGGACTTCTCGACGCCGTCGATGGCAACGATGTCACCGTTGCGGTAGGTCAGCTCGATGTAGGTAGCCTGGTCCGGGGCGTTCTCAGGGGAGACGCTCCATTTCCACATGTCTTCTTCGTGCTCGGTCCAGGTATCTTCCAGGACACCGCCTTCGTAGGAGATGTGCAGCAGGTTGGCGTCCATCGAGTACGGCGACTTCTTCTTGCCGTGGCGCTCGATCGGGATGCCGTGCTTCTCGGCATAGTCCATCAGCTTCTCGCGGGACAGCAGGTCCCACTCACGCCATGGGGCGATGACCTTGACGCCTGGCTTGAGCGCGTAGGCACCCAGCTCGAAACGCACCTGGTCGTTACCCTTGCCGGTAGCACCGTGGGAAATGGCGTCGGCGCCGGTTTCGTTGGCGATTTCGATCAGGCGCTTGGCGATCAGCGGACGAGCGATGGACGTACCCAGCAGGTACTCGCCTTCGTAGACGGTGTTGGCGCGGAACATCGGGAACACGAAGTCACGCACGAATTCTTCGCGCAGGTCATCGATGTAGATTTCTTTAACGCCCATTGCCTGGGCTTTGGCGCGGGCCGGCTCGACCTCTTCGCCCTGACCCAGGTCAGCGGTGAAGGTCACCACTTCGCAGTTGTAAGTGTCCTGCAGCCACTTGAGAATCACCGAAGTATCAAGGCCGCCGGAATACGCCAGTACGACCTTTTTTACGTCCGCCATGCCATCACTCCACGGGGTTGTACGGAAAGCCTTCGATTCTAACGACCTTGCCGCAAAAATTACAGTGGGGCGACAGCTTGTGACGACAAAGCGACAGGAACTGTCGACAGCGCGACCAGTGGTCGCACTCAGCCCTGCTTCGCGGGTGCCTGTTGGGCCGGTACGGCTGCCGGCGCGGTGGTGGCCGCTGGCGCAGGCGCTGCAGCGGGAACGGCCGGGGCTGCAGCCGGAACCGGCTTCTCGACAGGGGTCACCCGATCGAGCTGGATGTTGACACGACGGTTACGCGCACGGTTGGCGGCACTGTTGTTCTTGGCCAGGGGGTAGCGCTCGCCATGGAAGCGCACGGTGATCTGTTCTTCAGCAATGCCATGGGCCTTGAAGTACTCGGCCACTGCCAGGGCACGACGGCGCGATGCGTCACGGTTGGTCAGACGGTTGCCGCTGTTGTCGGAATGACCGTCAAGCTCGATGTGATTGACCGTCGGGTCGGCCTTCATATAGTCCAGAATCAGGTCCAGGCGTGCACGCGCCGAGCTGTCCAGCTCGAAGCCAGTGCCGGGGAAGCCGACCTGGGTCTGGCGAATCTGATCATAATTCATCGGCAGCAGCGTGCTCGCGCAGCGCTGATAGTCACTGTAGGCCTTGGCGAAACTGACCGGCAGCACCCGCACTTCCATGGCTCGCCCGCCTTCGCCTGCATAATGGCGCACCACCGTGCTGCGCCCATCAAGCAAGCCATTGATCAAGCGGCTGGCCTGGCCTTGCGAGGACGTGAACAGCACCCCCGTGCGGCCCATGCGCACAGCCCCCAGATTGATGTCGCCACGGCCTGGCTGCCAGGGTGCAGCGGCCGCCAACAGTGTGGCGGATCCGGCACCGAGCACGTTGCTTGCGGAGCGCAGCTGGAACGTCGGCAGCTCGCCGGCACGGCGCACGAACTCACCACTGCCGAAACCATCGATCGGTTGCACCAGACGGCATTCGAACTGGTCACCCTCGACTTTCCAGGCGACATGCTCCATGCGGGTCTGGAAGGTGAGTGCCCCCGCCGGCAGGCTGGCGACAAGGGTGAACAGGGCTAGGTAACGCTGGCGCACGGGCGGCTCCACAGATTCTGACGGCTTACATCAACGCTATCGGACGCTGGCTGGAAAACTTGATAGCCGTGCTCGCCCAAGGGTTTTCCGGTAGCATTGGCTTCTGAGTTCGACCCGCCTGGAATCCCCAATGTCCGATCGCCTGACCCTCCTGCGCCCCGACGACTGGCACATCCATCTGCGCGATGGTGCCGTCTTGCCACATACCGTTGGCGACGTGGCGCGCACCTTCGCCCGTGCCATCATCATGCCCAACCTCGTGCCCCCGGTGCGCAACGCCGCCGAAGCTGGCGCCTACCGTGAGCGCATCCTCGCCGCGCGTCCGGCCGGCAGCCGCTTCGAGCCGCTGATGGTGCTCTACCTCACCGACCGTACCAGTGCCGAAGATGTCCGCGCGGCCAAGGCCAGCGGTATCGTGTACGCCGCCAAACTGTACCCGGCCGGTGCCACCACCAACTCCGATTCCGGCGTGACCAGCATCGACAACATCTTCCCGGCGATCGAGGCCCTGGCCGAGACCGGCCTGCCACTGCTGGTGCATGGCGAAGTGACGCGTAGCGAGATCGACGTGTTCGACCGTGAGAAGCGCTTCATCGACGAGCACATGCGCCGCCTGGTCGAGCGTTTCCCCACGCTGAAAGTGGTCTTCGAGCACATCACCACCAGTGACGCCGCGCAATTCGTCACCGAGGCTGCGGCCAACGTCGGCGCGACCATTACCGCCCAGCACCTGCTGTACAACCGCAACCACATGCTGGTCGGCGGTATCCGCCCGCACTTCTATTGCCTGCCGATCCTCAAGCGCAACACCCACCAGGTGGCGCTGCTGGACGCGGCCACCAGCGGCAACCCGAAGTTCTTCCTCGGCACCGACTCCGCCCCCCATGCCCAGCACGCCAAGGAAGCCGCCTGCGGCTGCGCTGGCTGCTACACCGCCTATGCCGCCATCGAGATGTATGCCGAGGCATTCGAGCAGCGTAACGCGCTGGACAAGCTCGAAGGCTTTGCCAGCAAGCATGGCCCGGACTTCTACGGCCTGGCGCGCAACACCGACACCATCACCCTGGTGCGCGAAGAGTGGACGGCACCCGCCAGTCTGCCGTTCGGCGACAACACCGTGATCCCGCTGCGCGCTGGTGAAAAACTGCGCTGGCGCCTGCTGGAGGACAACGCGTGAGCGAAGACCTCTACGACGACGATCAGGACAGCCAGGTCAGCAGCGGTTCGCGCCATCCGATGGCCGAACGTTTCCGTGGTTATCTGCCGGTAGTGGTGGATGTCGAGACTGGCGGCTTCAACAGCGCCACCGACGCCCTGCTGGAAATCGCCGCAGTGACCATCGGCATGGACGAGAAGGGCTTCCTGTTCCCCGAGCACACCTACTTCTTCCGGGTCGAACCCTTCGAAGGCGCCAACATCGAACAGGCAGCGCTGGAGTTCACCGGGATCAAGCTGGACCACCCACTGCGCATGGCGGTGAGCGAGGAAAGTGCGCTTACCGACATCTTCCGTGGCGTGCGCAAGGCGCTCAAGGCCAACGGCTGCAAACGGGCAATCCTGGTCGGGCACAACAGCAGCTTCGACCTGGGCTTCCTCAATGCCGCGGTGGCGCGCAATGACCTCAAGCGCAACCCCTTCCACCCGTTCTCCAGCTTCGACACCGCAACACTTGCCGGCCTGGCGTACGGCCAGACCGTGCTGGCACGGGCCTGCCAGAGCGCCGACATCGACTTCGATGGCCGCGAGGCGCACTCGGCACGCTACGACACCGAGAAAACTGCCGAGCTGTTCTGCGGCATCGTCAACCGCTGGAAAGAAATGGGCGGCTGGCGCGATTTCAACGACTAAGCCTCAAGCTTCAAGCTTCAAGCGACAAGAAAGAGCAGCCTATATGCGCCAGGCTTTTCACTTGTGGCTTGCAGCTTGAAACTTGAGACAAAAAAAACCGGCCACCAGGGCCGGTTTTTTTATGCGCTTGGCAAATTACAGCTTGCCAGCGTTCTCGCTCAGGTAAGCGGCAACGCCTTCCGGCGAAGCGTTCATGCCCTTGTCGCCTTTTTTCCAGTTGGCCGGGCAGACTTCGCCGTGCTCTTCGTGGAACTGCAGGGCGTCAACCAGGCGCAGCAGCTCGTCCATGTTGCGGCCCAGCGGCAGGTCGTTGACGATCTGCGAACGGACAACACCGTTGGTGTCGATCAGGAAGGCGCCACGGAAGGCCACGCCGCCTTCGGACTCGACGTCGTAGGCCTTGCAGATTTCGTGGGTCATGTCGGCTGCCAGGGTGTACTTGACCTGGCCGATGCCGCCGTTGTTGACCGGGGTGTTACGCCAGGCGTTGTGGGTGAAGTGCGAGTCGATCGACACGCCGATCACTTCCACGTTGCGAGCCTGGAAGTCAGGGATACGATTGTCCAGGGCGATCAGCTCGGACGGGCAGACGAAGGTGAAGTCCAGCGGGTAGAAGAACACCAGGCCGTACTTGCCTTTGATGGCCGAGGCCAGGTTGAAGCTGTCGACGATTTCGCCATTGCCCAGCACGGCTGGAACGGTGAAGTCAGGGGCTTGTTTACCAACGAGTACGCTCATTCGATTTCTCCTGATGAGGGGTGAAGAACCTTGCCCGGGCGGAATGAGTTCCCCCGGATCCGGCAAAGGCCGACCATCATACACGGCTTCTGGTGACAGGCCGAATCTCTACCACCGGTCGCTCAAGGGCGGCCCTTTCAGGAAGTGCTTTGACAAGCATTCTCATTACCATTACTCTCCAACCCATCGAATCCAACCGTAATGGTCAGCCTTTATGTATGTGTGTCTCTGTGTCGGTGTCACCGATGGACAGATCCGCGATGCGATCTACGAAGGATGCTGCAGCTACAAGGACGTTCGAGCCGTCACCAACGTCGCCAGCCAGTGCGGTAAATGCGCCTGCCTCGCCAAGCAGGTGGTGCGTGAGACGCTGACCGAGCTGCAGCTCAGCCAACAGGCTGCGCTGCCCTACCCCGTTGAATTTAACGCGGCGTAAAAAATGAATTTCGAAGAACCGGGCCTAGTGCCCGGTTTTTTTATGCCTGAAATTCAATAAGTTAGCGCTCGAACGCGGTTCACAAACATTCTTATTCCGATTAATTTTCACTTATTATTCAATAACTTAGGTTTGACATAGGTAGTTGTCGGGCTCAGACTTGTTTTCATTGGCTCAACTTCTACAGGGCAGGACCCCATCATGAAAGGCGACGTAAGCGTCATCCAGCATCTCAACAAGATCCTCGGAAACGAGCTGGTCGCAATCAACCAGTACTTCCTGCACGCACGCATGTACGAAGATTGGGGCCTGAACAAGATCGGCAAATTCGAGTACAAAGAATCCATCCAGGCGATGAAGGACGCGGACAAGCTGATCAAGCGCATCCTCTTCCTCGAAGGCATCCCCAATGTCCAGGACTTGGGCAAGCTGATGATCGGCGAGCACACCAAAGAGATGCTCGATTGCGACCTGAAGCTTGAGCAAAAGGCCCACGCCGACCTGAAAGCCGCCATCGCCCACTGTGAAACTGCAGGCGACTTCGGCTCGCGCGATGTGCTCGAAGACATCCTCGAAGACCAGGAAGAACACATCGACTGGCTGGAAACCCAGCTGGGCCTGATCGACAAGATCACCATCGAGAACTACCTGCAGTCGCAGATGGGCGAAGAATAACGATCGCCAGATACGCCAAAGCCCCGCCAAGTGCGGGGCTTTTTATTGGGGTGTGTAGGAGCGGCCTTGTGCCGTTCCTACAGGGGGCACGCGAAAAATCATCAGAAAACAAAAAGCCCCGCATAGGCGGGGCTTTTGCATTCCGGCGAGATAACGCTGGAATCAGGCCTCGGAAGCCTTGGCTTTGGCAGCCGCGTCCTTGATCAGGGCCTGCAGCTCACCCTTTTCGAACATTTCCAGCATGATGTCGCTACCGCCGACCAGCTCACCGGCCACCCACAGTTGCGGGAAAGTCGGCCAGTTGGCGTACTTGGGCAGGTTGGCGCGGATTTCCGGGTTCTGCAGGATGTCGACGTAGGCGAACTTCTCGCCGCAACCCATCACCGCTTGCGATGCCTTGGCCGAAAAGCCGCACTGCGGGGCATTCGGCGAGCCTTTCATGTAAAGCAGAATGGTGTTGTTGGCGATCTGCTCTTTGATTGTTTCGATGATATCCATGAAGCACCTCGGCTGAACTTTCCGACATGGTCGTCGGCACGGTGACGCATTGTATCGGAAACCCGAGCGGCATGCTCGGCCTTGCCGGGCCTTATGCGGCCTCCACCTGCACCGGCACGCCATTCAGTGCCGCATTGCCGGAAACACCATCACGCAGGCGCTCGTCGGTCAGGTCATTGGCACTCACCCCCGGTTGCGCGCTGGCCACCTGCAACTGAGCGCCCTGGCGCCCATGCCCGTAGCCATGGGGCAGGCTGACCACCCCCGGCATCATCTCCTCGCTGGCCTGGACCTGCACTTCGAGCACACCGGTGCGTGAACGCACGCGTACCGTCTGGCCGTCCTGCAGTTGGCGCTGGTGCAAGTCGAGCGGGTGCATCAGCAACTGATGGCGCGGCTTGCCTTTTACCAGCCGATGGAAGTTGTGCATCCACGAGTTGTTGCTGCGCACATGACGCCGGCCGATCAGCAACAGCTGGCCAGGTTCCGGCGGCAATTGCCGGGCAAGCCGTTGCAGGTCTTCGAGCAGGGCCACTGGGGCAGCTTCGACCGCCTGGCTGGCGGTCCCCAAGCGATCAGCGAGGTTCGGCGTCAGCGGCCCCAGGTCGAGGCCATGGGGATGCTGGTCGAGGGTTTGCAGCGACAGCTTCCAGGTTGACCCATCACCATAAGGCCCCTTGCGCAGCGCGTAATCGATCATCTGCGCCGGCGGCAGCGTCGCCTTCAGCTCGGCCTGGGCGCGCGCAGCAAAAGCCTTGGCCAGGCCGACGAAAATCTCCCAGTCGTGCAATGCCCCCTCGGGCTTGGCCAGGATCGCCCGGTTGAAACGGCTCACGTTGCGTACCGCCAGCAGGTTGAAGGTGGAATCGTAATGATCATTCTCCAGCGCCGAAGTCGAGGGGAGGATCAGGTCGGCATGGCGGGTGGTCTCGTTGATGTACAAGTCGATGCTGAGCATGAACTCGAGCCCGGCCAGGGCATCATCCAGACGCCGCCCGTTGGGCGTGGACAACACCGGGTTGCCAGCGACGGTCACCAGCGCCCGTATCTGCCCTTCACCCGGCTCGAGGATCTCTTCGGCCAGGGCAGACACCGGCAGTTCGCCGCCATATTCCGGCAGGCCCGAGACCCTGCTCTGCCATTGGTTGAAATGCCCGCCCGACGTGCTGGCCACCAGGTCCACCGCAGGTTCGGTACAGAGAGCACCGCCTTCGCGGTCGAGGTTGCCGGTGACCAGGTTGATCAGTTGCACCAGCCAGTGGCACAGCGAACCGAAGGCCTGGGTGGAAACCCCCATCCGGCCATAGCAAACGGCTTGGCCTGCGGCCGCGAAATCCCGGGCCAGCTGGCGAATGTCCTGCGCCGGGATGCCGCAGAGCCCGCTCATCGCCTCGGCATCGAACGGCGCAATGGCCTGGCGTACCTGATCCAGCCCGTTGACAGGCAAGTGCGATCCGCGGGCCAGGTCCTCTGCGAAAAGGGTATGCAGCAGCGCAGCCAGCAGCGCCGCATCGCCACCGGGGCGGATGAACAGGTGCTGATCGGCCATCGCCGCCGTCTCACTACGCCGCGGGTCGACCACCACCAGGCGCCCGCCCCTGGCCTTCAGTGCTTTCAGCCGCTTCTCCACATCCGGCACCGTCATGATGCTGCCGTTCGAAGCCAGCGGATTGCCGCCGAGTATCAACATGAAGCGGGTGTGATCGATGTCCGGGATCGGCAGCAGCAAGCCATGGCCATACATCAGATAGCTGGTCAGATGCTGCGGCAACTGGTCGACCGAGGTTGCAGAGAAGCGGTTGCGGGTCTTGAGCAGGCCGAGGAAATAGTTGCTGTGGGTCATCAGCCCATAGTTGTGCACGCTGGGGTTGCCCTGGTACACCGCGACGGCGTTGCGCCCGTGGGCCTGCTGCACCGCCCAGAGGCGCTCGGCGGCGAGGGTGAACGCCTCGTCCCAGCCGATCGGCTGCCACTGGTCGCCGATACGCCTGTGGGGCTGGCGCAGGCGGTCGGGGTCTTCCTGGATATCCTGCAGGGCGACGGCCTTGGGGCAGATATGCCCACGGCTGAACGGGTCCTGCGGGTCGCCCTTGATCGAGCTGATACGCGCCCGGCCGTCGGCTTCGTGGGTCACTTCGATGTTCAGGCCGCAAATGGCCTCGCACAGGTGACAGGCTCGGTGATGCAGGGTCTTGGTCATGGCCGCCTCTGCCGTGTTGTTCTGGACGTTCGACTATGCGCCGCCCCAGCAAGGCTCACCAGCGCGCTTCGCGGCGTGAATTGGCCGACATCAGGCCCACGATTCGCGACAGCGGGTTTGCCAAACGCGCGCCTGGCCGTGTACAACCCCTGTAGCAAATAAAAAACAGCGCGCCTACAGCGGGTTACGACACCCGCTGATACAGAGACACTGTTTCCCCTCTTGGTTTGAGGCGACATTTAATTATAGTATTGCGCCTTTCCCTATTCCGTCCGCCCCGTGCGGCTTACGCCGCAGGTCACTCCCGTTGTCAACAAAACCCATACGGTCGACCTGCACACCGTTGCAGATAAGGTAGTCAATCATGAGCGCTAGGCACTTTCTCTCCCTGCTGGATTTCACCACCGACGAATTGCTCGGTGTGATCCGCCGAGGCATCGAGCTGAAGGACCTGCGCAAGCGTGGCGTGCTGTTCGAGCCCCTGAAGAACCGCGTGTTGGGGATGATCTTCGAAAAATCCTCGACCCGTACCCGAGTGTCGTTCGAGGCGGGCATGATCCAGCTCGGCGGCCAGGCCATCTTCCTGTCGCCGCGTGACACCCAGCTGGGCCGCGGCGAGCCGATTGCCGACAGCGCCATCGTGTTGTCGAGCATGGTCGATGCGGTGATGATCCGCACCCACGCCCACAGCACCCTCACCGAATTCGCCGCCCATTCGCGGGTGCCGCTGATCAACGGCCTGTCCGACGAGTCGCACCCCTGCCAGTTGCTGGCCGACATGCAGACCTTCCTTGAACACCGTGGCTCGATCCAGGGCAAGACCGTGGCCTGGATCGGCGATGGCTTCAACATGTGCAACTCGTACATCGAAGCCGCTCGCCAGTTCGACTTCCAGCTGCGCATCGCCTGCCCCGAGGGCTATGACCCCGATCCACGCTTCCTGCAATTGGGCGGTGACCGCGTGCAGATCATCCGTGACCCCAAGGAAGCCGTACGCGGCGCGCACCTGGTGACCACGGATGTCTGGACTTCCATGGGCCAGGAAGAGGAAACTGCACGGCGCCTGGCGCACTTCGCGCCTTACCAGGTCACCCGCGCACTGCTCGACCTGGCGGCACCCGATGCCCTGTTCATGCACTGCCTGCCCGCCCACCGTGGCGAGGAAATCAGCCAGGACCTGCTCGACGACCCCCGTTCGGTCGCCTGGGACCAGGCTGAGAACCGCCTGCATGCGCAGAAGGCCCTTCTCGAATTCCTTGTAGAACCGGCTTACCACCACGCATGAGTCAACCCCTACTGCTCAACCTGCGCGACCTCGCCTGCGGCTACGGCGAGCAGCGCATCGTCCAGAACCTCAACCTGCACCTGAACGCAGGCGACATCGGTTGCCTGCTGGGCTCCTCCGGGTGCGGCAAGACCACCACGCTGCGCGCCATCGCCGGTTTCGAGCCGGTGCATGAAGGCGAGATCCAGCTGGCCGGCGAGGTCATCTCCCGTGCAGGCTTCACCCTGGCTCCGGAGAAACGCCGGATCGGCATGGTGTTCCAGGACTACGCGCTGTTCCCCCACCTGACCGTGGCGCAGAACATCGCCTTCGGCATCGGCAAGCACCCGCAACAGGCGGCCGTGGTCGAGGAGATGCTCGAACTGGTCAAGCTGGGCGGCCTCGGCGGGCGCTACCCGCACGAGTTGTCCGGCGGCCAGCAACAGCGGGTCGCCCTGGCCCGCGCACTGGCGCCGGAGCCACAACTGTTGCTGCTCGACGAGCCGTTCTCCAACCTCGACGTCGAGTTGCGCAGGCGCCTCAGCCACGAGGTGCGCGACATCCTCAAGAGCCGTGGCACCAGCGCCATCCTGGTCACCCACGACCAGGAAGAAGCCTTCGCTGTCAGTGATCACGTTGGCGTGTTCAAGGAAGGCCGCCTGGAGCAGTGGGATACCCCCTACAACCTCTACCACGAGCCGCAGACTCCCTTCGTTGCCAGCTTCATTGGCCAGGGTTACTTCATTCGCGGCCAGATGAGCAGCCATGAAGCGGTGACCACCGAACTCGGCGAACTGCGGGGCAATCGCGCCTACACCATGGCCCTGGGCAGCTCGGTGGACGTGTTGCTGCGCCCGGATGACATCATCCATGCGCCCGACGGCAAATTGCGTGCGCAAATTGTCGGCAAGAGCTTCCTCGGCGCTTCCACCCTGTATCGCCTGCAGTTGCCCACCGGCAGCCAGCTCGAAGCGATCTTCCCCAGCCACATCGACCATCAGGTAGGCCAGGACATCGGCATCGCCGTGGCAGCCGACCACCTGGTGCTGTTCCCGGTGCCCGGCAGCGTAGCCGCGCAGCTGCCACGCCAGGAGAACGGCGTGCGCCGCGTCAGCTCGGCGCTCTGAGGCACCCAGAACATCGCAGGACAAGTCAGCGCGCACCCGACCGAGCCGAACTCAAGACCTGTACTCTGCCTGTGGGAGCGGGTTTACCCGCGAAACAGGCGACGCGGTGGATGGCACCGGCTTTGCCGGTGTTCGCGGCTAAAGCCGCTCCCACAGGTCCCGGCTCGAAATAAGTAATGTGGATCGCGCAGCTGTTTGAATGGCGAGCTCCCACGACCAACGTGGGAGCTGCGGTTCGGTGCCCTGGCTTGCCCCGCGACAATCAAAGCATCAACGTGCCACTGGCCACCCGCCGAGCCTGCCCACCGATCTTCACCCGCTCACCTTCCAGCCTGCATGACAGCTCACCGCCCCTGGCCGAGCACTGGAAAGCACTCAACTCGGTCTTGCCAAGGCGTTCGGCCCAGTACGGGATGAGCAGGCAATGGGTGGAACCGGTGACCGGGTCCTCGGGGATGCCGATCGCCGGGGCAAAATAGCGCGATACGAAGTCATGCCTGGCCCCGGGCGCCGTCACAATCACGCCAAGCCCGGGCAGACGCGCCACCGCAGCCATGTCCGGCGTGCAATCACGCACCGCCTGCTCCGACGGCAACACCACGAACAGCTCATTGCTCTGGCGCACTTCCAGCACCTCGCAGCCCAACGCCTCGGCAACCGGCAAAGGCTCGGCCACCGGCTGCGAATCAATGCGCGGGAAGTCCAGCCACAAGCGGTCCCCTTCACGGCTGACGCTCAGTGGCCCTGACTGGCTCTGGAAGTCCAGCCGCGCCTTCTGCTCGCCATAGACCTCGAACAGCACATAAGCGCTGGCCAGGGTGGCATGGCCACACAGCGGCACTTCGGTACTTGGGGTGAACCAGCGGATCCGGTATCCCTCACCCTCGGCCACCACGAACGCGGTCTCGGCAAGGTTGTGCTCGGCGGCGATCTGCTGCATCAGCGCCTCGTCGAGCCACTGCTCCAGGTGATAGACCATGGCGGGGTTGCCGGCGAAGGGACGATCGCTGAACGCGTCGACCTGATGGAAGTGCAACTGCATGACACGCTCCCTCTGTCTTTTTGGAAAGGGCCCGAGCATGGCGCACAGGGCCCGGACCGAACAGTGACAGAGTCGAGAAAATTACCACCATACAGATGATCAGCCGCGACCAATCCCGGCGAATTGCCCCTGGGTATGGGTTGCCAGCACCGCCGCTGCCAGCTCCACCTCCAGGCCACGACGGCCCGCGCTGACGTGAATGGTTTCATGTTGTTGCGCGGACTCGTCGATGAAGGTGCGCAGACGCTTCTTCTGGCCCAGCGGGCTGATCCCCCCCACCAGGTAGCCCGTGGCACGCTGGGCAGCCTGCGGGTCGGCCATTTCGCACTTCTTCACCCCCGCCGCATGGGCCAGCGCCTTGAGATCGAGGGTACCGACCACCGGCACCACCGCCACCAGCAATTCGCCCTTCTCGCTGCTGGCCAGCAGCGTCTTGAACACCCGCAGCGGGTCAAGGCCGAGCTTCTCGGCCGCTTCCAGGCCATAGGAAGCAGTCTTCGGGTCATGTTCGTAACTGTGCACGCGGTAATCGGCGCGCGCCTTTTTCAGCAGGTCCAGGGCGGGGGTCATCGAAGGCTCCAGTCGATCGCAGGTCGCCGGCTACTGTAGGGCAAATCCCCCAGACCAGCCAGCACACCCGCGGGCCAGAGCGGCGGCCAACGGTTCGCAGGCAGGCCTCTCGGTCAGATTGTGGCCAGCCGTTCACTTTCGACCTTTGACATCAGCGTTTCTTGTCTATATTTTTTCGTTTCTGAATACATGGTGCACCTATAAGGTGCACTTCCTGCACCCGCCCGGCGTCAATGGGGATCGACTCCGGGCTTTTTTGCTGTCGAGCGCACTGCGCCTCACAACAACAAGAACCGAGGTCATACATGACGACTGCTCTACGCCAACCGACGCTTTCCGCCCAATGCATGGCCGAGTTCCTCGGCACCGCGCTGCTCATCTTCTTCGGCACAGGCTGTGTCGCCGCCCTCAAGGTTGCCGGCGCCAGCTTCGGCCTGTGGGAAATCAGCATCATCTGGGGGGTCGGCGTGAGCATGGCGATCTACCTCACCGCCGGCGTTTCCGGCGCGCACCTGAACCCGGCCGTGAGCATCGCCCTCACCCTGTTCGCCGGCTTCGACAAACGCAAACTGCCGTTCTACATCCTCGCCCAGGTGTGTGGCGCGTTCTGTGGCGCCGCGCTCGTTTACACGCTGTACAGCAACCTGTTCTTCGATTTCGAACAGGCCCACGCCATGTTGCGCGGCAGCCAGGCCAGCCTGGAGCTGGCCTCGGTGTTCTCCACCTACCCGCACCCGGCGCTGTCCACCGGCCAGGCGTTCCTGGTCGAAGTGATCATCACCGCCATCCTGATGGCCGTGATCATGGCCCTGACCGACGACAACAACGGCCTGCCCCGTGGCGCCACCGCGCCGCTGCTGATCGGCCTGCTGATCGCCGTGATCGGCAGCGCCATGGGCCCGCTGACCGGCTTTGCGATGAACCCGGCGCGCGATTTCGGGCCCAAGCTGATGACCTTCCTCGCTGGCTGGGGCGACATCGCCTTTACCGGCGGGCGTGACATTCCCTATTTCCTGGTACCGGTGTTCGCACCGATTCTCGGCGCCAGCCTTGGTGCGGCGTTGTACCGCGGCCTGATCGCCCGCAACCTGCCGACAGCAGAAGCCGAGAAGCCACAGACAGACGATAATCCTCAGGGTGATGCCCAGGTTTCCTGATGCCAGCGCCGGGCTCCAATGCTCGCCACGCCCTGAACCACTCCTAATTCCTGCAAGGCCATCGACATGACAGACACCCAGGACAAGAACTACATCATTGCCCTCGACCAGGGCACCACCAGTTCTCGGGCCATCATCTTCGACCGCGACGCCAACGTGGTCGGCACGTCGCAGCGCGAGTTCGCCCAGCACTACCCGCAGGCCGGCTGGGTCGAGCACGACCCGATGGAAATCTTCGCCACCCAAAGCGCGACCATGGTCGAAGCCCTGGCCCAGGCCGGTATCAGCCACGCCCAGGTAGCCGCCATCGGCATCACCAACCAGCGTGAAACCACCGTGGTGTGGGACAAGGAAACCGGCCGCCCGGTGTACAACGCCATTGTCTGGCAGTGCCGCCGCAGCACCGAGATCTGCGCCCAGCTCAAGCGTGACGGCCACGAACAGTACATCCGCGAAACCACCGGCCTGGTCACCGACCCGTACTTCTCCGGCACCAAGCTCAAGTGGATCCTCGACAACGTCGAAGGCGTTCGCGAGCGCGCCGAGCGCGGCGAGCTGCTGTTCGGCACCATCGATACCTGGCTGATCTGGAAATTCTCCGGCGGCAAGGTGCATGTCACCGACTACACCAACGCCTCGCGCACCTTGATGTTCAACATCCATACCCTGGCGTGGGACGAGAAGCTGCTGGATATCCTCGGCATCCCGCGGCAGATGCTGCCCGAAGTGCGCCCGTCGTCGGAAGTCTATGGCCAGACCAAGAGCGGCATCAAAATCGCCGGCATCGCTGGCGATCAGCAATCGGCGCTGTTCGGCCAGATGTGCGTGGAGCCCGGCCAGGCCAAGAACACCTACGGCACCGGCTGCTTCCTGCTGATGAACACCGGCGACAAGGCGGTCGCTTCGTCCCACGGCCTGCTCACCACCATCGCCTGCGGCCCCCGCGGCGAAGTGGCCTATGCCCTGGAAGGCGCTGTGTTCAACGGCGGCTCCACCGTGCAGTGGCTGCGTGACGAACTGAAGATCATCAACGACGCCTATGACACCGAGTACTTCGCCAGCAAGGTCAAGGACAGCAACGGCGTGTACCTGGTGCCCGCCTTCACCGGCCTCGGCGCGCCGTACTGGGACCCCTACGCCCGTGGTGCGCTGTTCGGCCTGACCCGCGGCGTGAAAGTCGACCACATCATCCGTGCCGCGCTGGAGTCGATCGCCTACCAGACCCGCGACGTGCTCGATGCCATGCAGCAGGACTGCGGCGAGCGCCTGAGCGAACTGCGCGTGGATGGCGGTGCGGTGGCCAACAACTTCCTCATGCAGTTCCAGGCCGACATTCTCGGCACCTGCGTAGAGCGCCCGAAAATGCGCGAAACCACCGCCCTCGGCGCCGCCTACCTGGCCGGCCTGGCCTGCGGTTTCTGGAGCGGCCTGGACGAGCTGCGCGACAAGGCGATCATCGAACGCGAGTTCAGCCCGCAACTGGACGAAGCGGCGAAAGAGAAGCTGTACAAAGGCTGGCGCAAGGCCGTGGATCGCACCCGCGACTGGGAAGACCACGACGCCTGACCCCCACCTTCGGTAGGCGCCAGCTTGCTGGCGCCTACCGCTATGGAGGTCGCATCCAGACTGGTCGTCCTCCCCTTCCTACGGCATCATTGCAGAATTTTTCCGGCTGCCCCCAAGGACCGCCCATGAATCTGCCTCCACGCCAACAACAAATCCTCGAGCTGGTCCGCGAACGCGGCTACGTCAGCATCGAGGAAATGGCGCAGCTGTTCGTCGTCACCCCGCAGACCATCCGCCGCGATATCAACCAGCTCGCCGAGGCCAACCTGCTGCGCCGCTACCACGGTGGCGCCGCCTACGACTCGAGCATCGAAAACACCGCCTACGCCATGCGCGCCGACCAGATGCGCGACGAGAAGCAGCGCATTGCCGAAGCCGTGGCCCGGCAGATCCCCGACCATGCCTCGCTGTTCATCAACATCGGCACCACCACCGAATCCATCGCCCGGGCGCTGCTCAACCACAACCACCTGAAGATCATCACCAACAACCTGCACGTGGCGGCGATCCTTGGCGCCAAGGACGATTTCGAAGTGCTGATCGCTGGCGGCACGGTGCGCCGTGACGGCGGTGTGGTAGGCCAGGCCAGCGTCGACTTCATCAGCCAGTTCAAGGTCGACTTCGCCGTGGTCGGCATCAGCGGCATCGACGAGGACGGCAGCCTGCTGGACTTCGATTACCAGGAGGTGCGCGTGTCCCAGGCGATCATCGCCAATGCCCGCCAGGTGATCCTCGCAGCAGACTCCAGCAAGTTCGGGCGCAACGCCATGGTCCGCCTGGGCTCGATCAGCCTGGTGGACTGCCTGGTGACCGATCAGGCCCCTACCCCCGCCCTGACCCAACTGCTCAACCAGTACAAGATCCGCCTGGACGTGGTCTGACGCCCCCTTTCTGCAGGCGCCGGCTTGCCGGCCCTGCACGATGTTCGTAAATGTTCATTTAATTGTCATCCGATCAGTTTTTTCTATAAAGACTCACTGGCGGCCGCCTGTTCATTGCGCTAGTATTTTCGCAAACGAACATCAATGTTCATATTCGATATGGACAGCCCAGGAGGCCTTGCTGTGTCCCAGCCCGTTTCGCCCCAACCCCTCGACTGCTACGACCTCGCCGTTATCGGTGGCGGCATCAATGGCGTAGGCATCGCGGCAGACGCCGCCGGGCGCGGCCTGAAGGTATTCCTTTGCGAAAAGGACGACCTGGCCCGGCACACCTCCTCGGCCAGCAGCAAGCTGATCCACGGCGGCCTGCGCTACCTCGAACATTACGAATTCCGCCTGGTGCGCGAAGCCCTCGCCGAACGCGAAGTGCTGCTGGCCAAAGCCCCGCACATCGTCAAGCCAATGCGCTTCGTCCTGCCGCACCAGCCACACCTGCGCCCGGCCTGGATGATCCGCGCCGGCCTGTTCCTCTATGACCACCTGGGCAAGCGCAAGCGCCTGGGCGCCTCGCGCAGCCTGCGCTTCGGCCCGGGCTACCCGCTCAAGCCAGCCATCACCCGCGGTTTCGAATATGCCGACTGCGCTGTCGACGACGCCCGCCTGGTGGTCGTCAACGCCATGGCCGCCCGCGAGAAAGGTGCACACATCCACACCCGCACCCGTTGCCTGCGTGCCGAGCGGGTCGAAGGCATCTGGGAAGTCGAGCTGCAACACGCCGACGGCAGCCTGCAGACCATCCGCGCCCGCGCCCTGGTCAACGCCGCCGGCCCTTGGGTGGCCAGTTTCATCAAGGACGACCTCAAGCTCCACGCGCCTTACGGCATCCGCCTGATCCAAGGCAGCCACCTGATCGTGCCGCGCCTGTACGAAGGCGAACACGCCTACATCCTGCAGAACGAAGACCAACGCATCGTTTTCTGCATCCCCTATCTGGAGCGTTTCACCCTGATCGGCACCACCGACCGCGAATACAGCGGCGACCCGGCCAAGGTGGCGATCACCGAGCAGGAGACCGACTACCTGCTCAAAGTGGTCAACGAACACTTCAACCACCAGCTGAGCCGCACCGACATCCTGCACACCTACTCCGGCGTGCGCCCGCTGTGCAACGACGAGTCGGACAACCCATCGGCAGTGACCCGCGACTACACCCTGGCGCTGTCCGCCGCAGCAGGTGAAGCGCCACTGCTGTCGGTATTCGGCGGCAAGCTCACCACCTACCGCAAACTGGCCGAGTCGGCGATGGCCGAGCTCAAGCCGTTCTTCACCCAGATGCGCGGCAGCTGGACCGCCGATGCGCCGCTACCCGGCGGCGAAAGCATGACCAGCGTGCAGGCACTGGTGGAGGCCGTGCTGGCCAGCCATGCCTGGCTGCCGCTGGATATCGCCAAGCGTTGGGCCGTGACTTACGGCAGCCGCGTCTGGCGCCTGCTCGAAGGCGTGAATGGCCCCGAGGACCTGGGCCAGGCCATCGGTGGCGGCCTGTTCACCCGCGAAGTGGACTACCTGTGCAACCAGGAGTGGGCGGTCGACGCCGACGACATCCTCTGGCGCCGTACCAAGCTGGGGCTGTTCACCAGCGCGAGCGAACAACAGGCGCTGGTGGATTACCTGCAACAGGCCCAGGCGAGCCGCGACCGCGTGCGAGCCGCCTGAAAACCGGCCGAACAGGCTAACCTGGCTGGGAGCGGGCGTAGGCCTCCCAGGCCAGGGTTTGCAGCAATTGCTGCTCGGCCTCTTGCAGTTCCTGCCTGAGCCTTTGCGCCAACGTCACGTACTCGGCACTGTTCGCCCCTTGCTCAAGCCCTTCCTCCAGGCGTTCGTGGAAGGGCTCGGCCATTGCTTCGAAACGTTCGGCATGGCGCTCTCGGGCAAATCGCTCCCAGAACGGGCGCTGGACCAGCGACTCGACCAGTACTTGCGCGTTCTCTCCACGCAACACATCTCTTTCCGCTGCGAGCAGGTCGCTGGTGCTGACCCCGGCGTATGCTTCGTAGTGCATGATCTCGGGCTGCATTGGCAAACCCAACGACGGAGTCAGTCGAACCCGATAGAACAGCCGGGTTTCGATTTCATCCACCAGCGCAGCGCCTCCAGCGCGCATCCGCTGCACATGAGCGTTGGCAATCCGGTCCACCGCATCCAGCCGATGCAGAGCACGCCCCAGGCGCAGCAACCGCCATTCCACTTGCTCGGGTGGCCCGCTCAGCACCGCCTGCTCAGCCAGCAGGGCCAGCTCAAGCTGGCTGAGCACCAGCAGCAGACGATCCTCGCAGGTTCGCTCACCGCCCGCTTCGGCATACACCCGCGCTCGCAAGCCCTCATGCTGCTCACAGGCTTCGAGAATGCGCCAGATCCGCCCGCGGTACACGTCCTCGGCAGCATGGAAATCCTCGGTATTGACGAAGTCAGCGATGAACCTGAACAGGTCGGCCGCTTCAGGTTCGTCTATCAGTCTTTCCCACAACGCTGATCGCAGCACGAGCCGTTCCGGCCGAGCCCCCCTGAGCATCCTTTCACGCAGCAAAGCATCCACCGCCGCGTGCTCGAACGATGCACTACCCCGTTCCCCCGGCGACAAGGGGCTCACTCGCCCATCCAGCTGCTGCAGGCTGGAACTGTCCAGGGGGTTGTCGTGCAGGCTCAACCGCTGCAACCCCAGGCGCCTGCCCAGCCCATGAAGATCCTGACGTAGCTGTCGAATCCGGTTGTCGCGCAGGTCGAGCAACGCACGCCAGGGCACGTGCAGCTCTTCAGGTACGCGTTCCAGGGCAGTGGCCCGCAGCGACAACCTGCGAAGATGGCGCAGTCGCCCAAGCTCCGGCGAATGCCCCAGCGGGTTGTAATCGAGCTCAATGCTTACCGCGCGCCGCAAGGCACCAAGACGGCGATTACCCTCGGCATCCATCACGATCCGATTGTGCGAAAGCCGCACCCGCCGCAGTTGCGTCAGGTGTTCAAGATCCGCTGGAATCTCTGTCAATCGGTTATGCCGAAGATCCAACTCGAGCAGATTGCCAAATCGACGCAGCCAGCCTGCCTGCAGATCGGCCAGATCCATGTCACGCAATACCAGGCGGCGGACATGGCTGAAATCGATATCATCGGGCAGTGTCGGCAGGCTGCCCACGCGCTCACCGACGATCTCCAGCACATAGTCGCCATCGCCGCCGGTGACCTTGCGCCGCCAGCTACGGCGCATGGCATTGGCCACACGCCGACGCCTGAGTGCGTCGAAGGGGCCGGACGCATCGGCGCGCCAGGCCTGCAACGCCGCGCGCAGCCGTGCCAGGCGGTCCTGCAACAACGCGTAATGGGTCCATGGATCGACATTCTGCTGCCTCAGCGCTTGCAAGTAGGCATCGAGTTGCAAGTTGGTCAGCGTGGGATAAACCTGCCGGATACCTTGCTCCAACGCCTGCCGACTGCTTTCACCTCGCCCACTGAGGGAATAGCCCAGACGACCGTCGGCGAACCGCCGGGGTGGGCGCAGCCCGCGACCGATGGGAGCCAGCCCGAGCAGCTCGGCCACTTGTTCGCGGTGAGTCGCGGTATGCGAAGCCAGGCGTTCACGCAACTGCCTCAAGTCGCCCAGACGCGCCGACTGGCTGGCATCGAAGCTCAGCGCCAGCGCCTGCAACAGATCATCCTGAGGGGTCGAGCGGTCGACGCCTGGCCCTTCCATGACCCGGTAACCCAAGCGCCCCTTGACGATCAGGCGTACATCACTGGCAGTGGCCGCACCGCACGCCACCCGCAAATCACCCGCGGCGTGGCCATCACGCAGCTCGATGCGTACCGCTTCAGGCCATGGCGCCAGGGCGTCGACCAGCCCGAAGGCCAAACGCTCGGTATCGGCGATGACGGCCTGGGGTTGCTGCAAGCCGGCGCAGGCACGATCCAGGCGGGCATCGCGCAAGTACCATCTGGCCCGCTCGGCCAGGGCCAACGGCACCCGCTGCGTGGCCTGCATCTGCTGCAATTGTGCGCTGTTGGCCTGTTCGAGGATTTCTTGCGCCCCGCGCACAGACAGCCCGGGGAAATCGCGAATGAGCACTGCCTGGCGGCTGTCCGGCACGACGCTGCGCTCGGCAAGGTAGCCCTCGAAGGCCTCACCCTGTAGCGCCGGAAACTGCTCATGCAGCGCATACCGCTCCAATGCATCGAGCAACCGGGCAGGCGCCACGGCATTCTCCAGATGCAACTGGCGCAACTGCGCCTGGGTATGACCTGTGATCCGCAACAATGCCTCGGCGGTGGCATCGTTGAGCGATGCGAAGCGGCTGCCCAGGCGCCGCAACAGGTATCCGTCCCCTTGCCAGTACTGCGGCTGCTCGAGCTCGTGGCGCCATCCGCCAGCACCGTTACCCTCAAGGCGCAGCGCATGGGCATCGGCGCGCTGCGGGTGAAGCAGTTGCCAATCACCTTGCACAACATCCTCACGGGCGTTATAAGCGCCGTCATGCAGCCTCACGCGACCGGGCTGGTACTCACCCGCCCCCAGCTCATCGGCCGTCACCCGATAGGTGGCCAGGTCCGCAACGCAGAGTTTCAATCTGCCGCCGGCGGTGCGCACGGGTGCAAGGCCATCGACGAACGCAATGCGCCGAGTCAACTGAATGGCTTCTCCCGAGGCCTTGCCGGCGAGCGTACCGACCACGACGGTCTGAGCCACATTGAACAAATGATCCAACGCCGCCTGCCGATCGCCGAGCTGCCAATCCTGATAGCCCTCGTAGAGCTCTTCGCCGATCTGCGCCGCCGCCACCACCAGCATCAGTTCCCCGAGCACCGGCACGAACAGGCCGATCAGGTTGAGCAGATCCAGCCCGGCGGCGGCATAGGCGTGCAGGCGCTCACGTCGGGACGCCGCGTCCTCGTCATCGGTCGGTACTGCCAACACCCGGGCATCGTCGAGAATCTTGCTCATCCGCGCGTTGCGAAGATGCACAAGCAACGGCGACGCGATCACCAGATTGCGCCCGTCCAGTTCGACGGCGGCGTTCGACTGTGTAGCCCTGAGCCGTGCCAGGCTGGCCATGAAGGCTGCCCGGTCGCGCTCCCCCAGGAAACGCCCGAAGAAGCGCCGATAACCAGGCTCGGCAAGCCTTTGCGCCAACACCTGGTACAAGGCATTCCACGAGCCATGGCGCGACACCGCACCGTGCGGATCACCCGGTATGCACGCGATCACAGCCTCGACCGTCGCGCCGCCGAGCTGGCGCACCTCCAGGGTCACCACGCCCTGTATGCGCTTGCCCAGCAGCCACAATTGCCGCGCCTCCACCGGCTCAGGCAGCGGCGCAACAACCGGCGAGGTGGTCAGGAACGGCACCAGGTGCAGGTAGCCACGTTCGTCCAGCCCCCCCTTGAGCAGCGCCGTCAGCGCCTCGACCTCCAGTTGCAGGCGTTGCTGCTCTTCGAACAGACGCTCGACAGCGCGTCCGGCCTCCCCTTCTGGCTGCAGCTTTTGCTTGAGCAGACGCTGGTAGCGGCCACCCAGGTCGAGCGCTCGGCACAGTCGGACGAAACGCTCGAAGGTAAACGCAAGGCCGACACCTTGGGCATCCACCAGACGCGCACGACGGAAAATCGAACGCTGCGCCTCTTCTTCGCGATAGTTGTGCAGGGCCGAGGCCAACAGCGGCTGGCGTGAATGGAAGGTATGCCGTGGCTTGGGCAAGTTGGGTGCGGCGCTTGGCAGTTCGACATCCTGGGCCATCACCACCCACGCATTACCCACATCGATCGCGCCGAGCCCCGCCTGCTGCAGCGCCTTTTCGAGCAGCGGTGCTGCGAAAGCGTCCAGTGCCGGCACGCCCTCGAGCAGCGTGCGCATGCGCTCGGCACACGCCTGCTGGGCCCGAAGCGCCGCATGCAAGGCCCGCAGGTGCTCGACTTGCGCTCCCAGCAACCACGGCGGCAGCTCCCGGGCGATCAGCCCGTCAATCGATTCGGTGAAGTGCGGCATTACGGCAGTCCTCGGGCAAAAGCCACAAGCAGACCCGTAACCGGCCGGCCGGTTGCGTTACTCCACTACCACACACCCATTCGGATTACCGAACGCACGAAAGCAACCTATTCGGTATTCCGGACGAAATATCTGCAACACAAACCGTAAGAAAACATTAATCCCCAGTGTTTTCGCGCCGTTATGATCTATGCCAGAGCTTGGCACGACTCATGCTCTACACTTGGTAGCCGAATGCACCCGCTTCATTGCGGTATTCGTTGAACGAAAGAGTCCGCCAACGGCTCCATAAAAAAAACAAACACGTCGAGGAAAATTTGATGCGCATCGTTCGTCAATTGCTGGGCGCCGCAATCGCGGCTGCAGTCATCGCATCGCCCGTCATGGCCGAAGAGCTGACCGGCACCCTGAAGAAGATCAAGGACTCGGGCACCATCACCCTGGGCCACCGCGACTCCTCCATCCCGTTCTCCTACCTCGCTGGCAAGCCGGAACCCGTGGGCTTCTCCCACGACATCCAGATCGCTGTGGTCGACGCCCTGAAGAAGCAACTGGGCACCGACATCAAGGTCAAGTACAACCTCGTCACCTCGCAAACCCGCATCCCGCTGGTGCAGAACGGCACCGTCGACCTGGAGTGCGGCTCCACCACCAACAACGTCGAGCGCCAGCAGCAGGTTGGTTTCTCGGTGGGCATCTTCGAAGTCGGCACCCGCCTGCTGACCAAGGTCAAAGACGGTCAGCCTTCCTATAAAGACTTCGCCGACCTGGCCGGCAAGAACGTGGTGACCACCGCCGGTACCACTTCCGAGCGCATCCTCAAGGCGATGAACGCCGACAAGCAGATGAAGATGAACGTGATCTCGGCCAAAGACCACGGCGAAGCCTTCAACATGCTCGAAAGCGGCCGCGCCGTGGCCTTCATGATGGACGACGCCCTGCTCGCCGGTGAAATGGCCAAGGCCAAGAAGCCGACCGACTGGGTCATCACCGGCACCCCACAGTCGTACGAGATCTACGGCTGCATGGTGCGCAAGGACGACCCGGCCTTCAAGAAAGCGGTCGACGAAGCCATCGTCGCCTACTTCAAGTCGGGTGAAGTCAACAAGAGCTACGACAAGTGGTTCCAGCAGCCGATCCCACCGAAAGGCCTGAACCTGAACTTCCCGATGAGCGACGAGTTGAAGAAGCTGATCGCCGAGCCGACCGACAAGGCCGCGGACGAGAAGAAGTCCTGATCCCAGGCAAGTAGTGGCCTGGTGCGCAACGCGCACGTTTCGATCCGACAGGCCACTTTTTAGTGTCTAACCTTTACATCCGAGGGCGTCGAACGCCCCCGGATGTATCAAGGTGCCCGTGAAACAACCGTCTGAGGGGAAATCCCGATGAATTACAACTGGGACTGGGGCGTGTTCTTCAAGTCCACCGGCGTGGGCAGCGAAACCTATCTGGACTGGTACATCACCGGCCTGGGCTGGACCATCGCCATCGCTGTCTCCGCCTGGATCATCGCGCTGCTGCTGGGCTCGCTGCTCGGCGTCATGCGCACTGTGCCTAACCGCCTGGTGTCAGGGATTGCCACCGCCTACGTCGAGCTGTTCCGTAACGTACCGCTGCTGGTGCAGCTGTTCATCTGGTACTTCCTGGTGCCCGACCTGCTGCCCGAAGGCCTGCAGGAGTGGTTCAAGCAGGACCTCAACCCGACCACCTCGGCACTGATCAGCGTGGTCATCTGCCTCGGCCTGTTCACCGCCGCCCGTGTCTGCGAACAGGTGCGCACCGGTATCCAGGCGCTGCCGCGTGGCCAGGAATCGGCCGGGCGCGCGATGGGCTTCAGCCTGTCGCAGATCTACATGAACGTGCTGCTGCCCCAGGCCTACCGGATCATCATTCCGCCGCTCACCTCGGAATTCCTGAACGTGTTCAAGAACTCTTCGGTAGCGTCGCTGATCGGCCTGATGGAACTGCTGGCACAGACCAAGCAGACCGCCGAATTCTCCGCCAACCTGTTCGAAGCGTTCACCCTCGCCACACTGATCTACTTCACCCTGAACATGGGCCTGATGCTGCTCATGCGCATGGTCGAGAAGAAAGTCTCGGTACCTGGCCTGATCTCCGTGGGGGGCAAGTAAATGGACATGGATTTCAGCGAAATCATCCCGGCCCTGCCTGCCCTGTGGGACGGCATGGTCCTGACCCTGCAACTGATGGTGATGGGTGTGGTCGGCGGTATCGCGCTGGGCACGATCCTCGCCCTGATGCGTCTGTCGTCGAACAAGCTGCTGTCGAACTTCGCCGGCGCCTACGTCAACTATTTCCGCTCCATCCCGCTGCTGCTGGTCATCACCTGGTTCTACCTGGCGGTGCCGTTCGTGCTGCGCTGGATCACCGGCGAAGACACCCCGGTGGGCGCGTTCACCTCCTGCGTCGTGGCCTTCATGATGTTCGAGGCGGCCTACTTCTGCGAAATCGTGCGAGCCGGCGTGCAGTCGATCTCCAAGGGCCAGATGGGCGCCGCGCAGGCACTGGGCATGAGCTATGGCCAGTGCATGCGCCTGATCATCCTGCCCCAGGCGTTCCGCAAGATGACCCCGCTGCTGCTGCAGCAGAGCATCATCCTGTTCCAGGACACCTCGCTGGTGTACACCGTGGGCCTGATCGACTTCCTCAACTCGGCGCGCTCCAACGGCGACATCATCGGGCGCTCCCATGAGTTCCTGATCTTCGCCGGTGTCGTCTACTTCCTCATCAGCTTCTCCGCTTCCTGGCTGGTCAAGCGCCTGCAAAAAAGGATCACCGTATGATTTCCATCAAGAACGTCAACAAGTGGTACGGCGACTTCCAGGTGCTGACCGACTGCAGCACCGAGGTCAAGAAAGGTGAAGTGGTGGTGGTCTGCGGCCCGTCGGGCTCGGGCAAGTCCACGCTGATCAAGTGCGTCAACGCGCTGGAGCCGTTCCAGAAAGGCGACATCGTGGTCGACGGCACCTCCATCGCCGACCCCAAGACCAACCTGCCCAAGCTGCGTTCGCGGGTCGGCATGGTGTTCCAGCACTTCGAGCTGTTCCCGCACCTGTCGATCACCGAGAACCTGACCATCGCCCAGCGCAAGGTACTCGGCCGCAGCGAGGCGGAAGCCACCAAGAAGGGCCTGGCCCTGCTCGACCGCGTCGGCCTGGGGGCCCACGCCAAGAAGCACCCCGGCCAGCTGTCCGGCGGCCAGCAGCAGCGCGTGGCGATTGCCCGCGCCCTGTCGATGGACCCGATCGTCATGCTGTTCGACGAACCGACCTCGGCGCTGGACCCGGAAATGGTCAACGAAGTGCTCGACGTCATGGTCGAACTGGCCCACGAAGGCATGACCATGATGTGCGTTACCCACGAAATGGGCTTCGCCCGCAAGGTCGCCAACCGGGTGATCTTCATGGACAAAGGCAACATCATCGAGGACTGCCAGAAGGAAGACTTCTTCGGCAACCCGCAAGGCCGCCACGAGCGCACCCAGCACTTCCTCAGCAAGATCCTGCAACACTGAGTGAGCCACGTCCGCTGCCTGCCCGGCAGCGGACGCTGGTCGTGACAAGGCCACTGTGATGAAATGCGACCCTTCGCTCCTTCGCCCTGCCCAGCCTGCCGTGAAATCCCGCCTGATCCGTCAATTGCTGCTACCGCCCCTGGTCATCCTGCTGATGGTCGGTCTGGGCATGGCTGGCTATCTGATCAGCGAGAGCAATGGCATCCGCACCCTCAGCGAAAGCGGCGAGCGCGCGCTGGAACTGCATGCACGCACGGTCGAAAGCGAAATCAGCAAGTACACCTACCTGCCCAGCCTGCTGGAGCTTGAAGACAGCGTCTCGCGCCTGCTCACCGACCCCGAAGCCGGTGATCGCCAAGCCGTCAACGAATACCTCGAAGGCCTGAACCGGCGCAGCCGCAGCCGGGCGATCTTCGTCCTCGACACCAACGGCCGGGTGCAGGCCACCAGCAACTGGCGCGACGCCGATTCCTTCCTCGGCGAAGACCTGGCGTTCCGTGCCTACTTCCAAACCGCCGTGCGCGGCGAACCCGGGCGTTTCTACGGCATCGGCAGCACCACCGGCGAGGCCGGCTATTACCTGGCCCATGGCCTGGAAGAACACGGCAAGATCATCGGCGTGGCAGTGATCAAGGTGCGCCTGGACACCCTTGAAGAACGCTGGCAACGCGCCCGCCTGGAAGCCTTCGTCAGCGACGAGAACGGCATCATCATCCTCTCCAGCGACCCGGCCCGGCGCCTCAAGTCGGTACGCCCGCTGAACCCGCAGATCAAGGAACGCCTGGCGCGCAGCCTGCAGTACTACTGGTGGCCACTCAACGAGCTGCAACCGCTGGCCCGTGAAACCCTGGCCGATGGCGTGGAGAAACTGACCTTCCCGGCCAACAGCGAAACCGCCCACGGCAAGCCCCACGAAGTGGCCTACCTGGCCCAGACCCGGCGCCTGGTCGACACCCCCTGGCACTTCACCCTGCTCACCCCGCTGCAGGACCTGCGCCGCGAATCCATGGTGCAGGGCATCCTGGTCGGCGTGGCGTTTGCCCTGCTGGCGATCCTGGCCATCGCCTGGAACGAACGACGCAAGGTGATCGCCACCCGCCTGGCTGCTCGCGAGGCGCTGGAAGAGGCCAACAGCCACCTGGAGCGCAAGATCACCGAGCGCACCGCCGACCTGCGGGCCAGCAACGAACGCCTCAAAGGCCAGATCCGCGAACGCCGCCACGCCGAACAGACCCTGCGCCAGGCCCAGGACGAGCTGGTACAGGCCGGCAAGTTGGCGGCCATCGGCCAGATGTCCACCAGCATCGCCCACGAGCTCAACCAGCCCCTGGCGGCCCTGCGCACGCTGTCGGGCAACACCGTGCGCTTCCTTGAACGCGGCGCACTGGAAACCGCCAGCGCCAACCTGCGCACCATGAACGACCTGATCGACCGCATGGGCCGCATCACCGCCAGCCTGCGCTCGTTCGCCCGGCGCGGCGACGACCGCGGCCAGGCCTCGCTGGAAAAGGCCGTCGAGGCCACCCTGCAGGTGCTGGGCAACCGCATCAGTGCCTGCCATCTGCAGTTGCACCGCCAGTTCGACGACCAGCAGCTAGCCATCGACCAGACCCGCCTGGAACAGATCCTGGTCAACCTGATCGGCAACGCCCTGGACGCCATGGCCACCCAACCGCTGCCGCAGCTGTGGCTGGAAGGCGAAGCCCAGGGCGACAAGTACCGACTGTGGGTACGCGACAATGGCCACGGCATCGACCCGGAAGCGCGCAAGCACCTGTTCGAACCGTTCTTCACCACCAAACCGGGCGAGCATGGCCTGGGCCTGGGCCTTACCCTGTCGGCCAGCCTGGCCACCGCCGCCAAGGGCACCCTGAGCGTCGAACACCCCGCCGGCGGCGGTACTGCGTTCGTCCTCGCCTTGCCCCTGGCCACGCCGCCCACCGAATCCGCAGAGCTCCCATGAACGAAGGGTCCCTATGAACCAAGCACCCTTGACGGTTTTGATCGTCGAAGACGATCCCCATGTGCTGCTCGGCTGCCAGCAGGCGCTGGCCCTCGAGGACATCGCCTGCGAAGGCGTCGGCAGCGCCGAGCAGGCACTGGAACGCATCGGCGACGATTTCGCCGGCATCGTCGTCAGCGATATCCGCCTGCCAGGCATCGATGGCCTGGAGCTGCTCAACCGCCTCAAGGCCCGCGACCGCAGCCTGCCAGTGGTGCTGATCACCGGCCACGGCGATATCGACATGGCGGTCGGCGCCATGCGCAACGGCGCCTACGACTTCATGGAAAAACCCTTCTCGCCCGAGCGCCTGGTCGACGTGGTCCGCCGCGCGCTGGAGCAGCGCGGCCTGTCCCGGGAGGTGGTCGCCCTGCGCCGCCAACTGGTCGAACAGAGCAGCCTGGAGGGCCGGATCATTGGCCGTTCGCCAGCCATGGAGCACCTGCGCGAACTGATCGCCAACGTTGCCGACACCTCGGCCAACGTGCTGATCGAAGGCGAGACCGGCACCGGCAAAGAGCTGGTCGCCCGCTGCCTGCACGACTTCAGCCGGCGCCAGGGCCAGCCGTTCGTGGCGCTGAACTGCGGCGGCCTGCCAGAGAACCTGTTCGAAAGCGAGATTTTCGGCCATGAGGCCAACGCCTTCACCGGCGCCGGCAAACGGCGCATCGGCAAGATCGAGCACGCCAATGGCGGCACGCTGTTCCTCGATGAAGTGGAGAGCATGCCGATCAACCTGCAGATCAAGCTGCTGCGCGTGCTGCAGGAGCGCACCCTGGAGCGCCTGGGCTCGAACCAGAGCATTGCCGTGGACTGCCGGGTGATCGCCGCCACCAAGTCCGACCTCGACGCCCTCGGCCAGAGCGGCCAGTTCCGCAGCGACCTGTATTACCGCCTCAACGTGGTGACCCTGGAGCTGCCGCCCCTGCGCGAGCGCCGCGAAGACATCCTGCAACTGTTCGAGCACTTCCTGCAGCAGTCGGCGCTGCGCTTCGACCGTGAGGCGCCACAGCTCGACAGCCAGACCCTGTCGCAACTGATGGCCCACGACTGGCCGGGCAACGTGCGCGAGCTGCGCAACGTCGCCGAACGCCATGCCCTGGGCCTGCCAGCGTTCAAGAAGGGCCCCAGCGGTGGCGCCAGCCAGGGCCTGGGCTTTTCCGAGGCGGTCGAGGCGTTCGAGCGCAACCTGCTCAGCGATGCCCTGCAGCGCACCGGCGGCAACCTCAGCCAGGCCAGCCAGGAGCTGGGCATGGCCAAGACCACGCTGTTCGACAAAGTGAAGAAATACGGCCTCGGCTGATCGGCAACCTCAACCTGGAAAGACAACGTGGACCTGGTATTCAAAGCGGCCCTGGGTGCCGGCGTGGTGGTGCTGCTGGCCATCCTGTCGAAGACCCGCAACTACTACATCGCAGGGCTGGTGCCGCTGTTCCCCACCTTCGCCCTGATCGCCCATTACATCGTTGGCAAGGGGCGCTCGGTGGACGATCTGAAGACCACCATCCTGTTCGGCATGTGGTCGATCATTCCGTACTTCGTTTACCTGGCGACCTTGTATGTGCTGGTCGACCGCATGCGCCTGGAGGCGTCGCTGGCACTGGCCACGGTGGCGTGGCTGATGGCGGCGACGGTGCTGGTGAGCGTGTGGGTGCGGATGCACTGAAGGCTCGAACTGGCATCGCGGGGCAAGCCCGCTCCCACGCAGTGAATTTCCCATAGGTCTATTGCGTGGGAGCGGGCTTGCCCCGCGATAGGTTCTAAAGCCCGGCGATATGCGTCACATCCTGCCGATGCGACTGCAGGTAAGGCAGCACCGCCCCCAGCAGCGGCTGCTTGAACGGCTCCTGGAAGCGATGCGCCAGCCCCGGTATCAAGCGCAACTCACTGCCCTGGATATGCGCCGCCAGGTGCACCCCATGCATCACCGGCAGCAGCGGATCGGCGGTGCCATGCACCACCAGCGTAGGCACCCGCAATTGATTCAATAACTCGACCCGGCTCGGCTCGGCGAGAATCGCCATGATCTGGCGCTTCACGCCCTCGGGGTTGAACGCCCGGTCATAGGCCTGCGCCGCCTGCTTGAGCAACACCGCGCGATCATCCTTCACCTGCGGACTGCCCAAGGCCGCCAGCAGGTCAGCCTGCTGCTCGATCGCCACCGCCCGATTCGGTGCATTGCGCCGCGCCAGCAGCTGCACCAGCGCCGGATTCGGTGCCGGCAACCCGGCCGCGCCCGAGCTGGACATCACCAGCGTCAGGCTGCGCACCCGCTCCGGCGCCATGGCCGCGAGGTGCTGGGCGATCATCCCGCCCATGCTCACCCCCAGCACATGGAACTGGCGGATCTGCAGCGCGTCCATCAGGTGCAAGCCGTCACCGGCCATGTCGGTCAGGCTGTAGGGCGCCGATACCGGCAGGCCCAGTTTGTAGCGCAGCACTTCGAGGGTGAGGTTGGCCGAGCCCGGCAGCTGGTTCCAGCGCGACAGGCCGACATCGCGGTTGTCGTAACGGATCACCCGAAAGCCCTGGCGGCACAGCGCCTCGACCACGTCGTCCGGCCAGTGGATCAACTGCCCGCCCAGGCCCATGACCAGCAATAACGCCGGATCCCGCGGCGCGCCGACGCTCTGGTAGACCAGGCTCAGCTCACCCAGCTCGGCACGTTGCACCGGCACCTGTGGGTTGCAGCGGTCGTCGGCGAAGCTCGCCGAAGCGCTAATCAGCAGAAGGAAGAAAAGTAAAAAAGCCCGCATGAAAAAAACACCAGAATGCAGATCCCCAGTAGAGCGCGAGTCTGATGAAATCCATTCGCTCGCGCTGCCACAAAACCGTGACAGTTTCATGAACCTTGCCGAGCGGTCATTGCCAAGCGGCGGTCGACAGGCCAGGGCAACATGAGGGAAACTCAACGCCATCCCGTTTTCCTCAAAGATTTTTCACGGAGCCCTTGTGCTGGAAATCCGTCACCTGAAAACCCTTCATGCCCTGCGCGAGGCCGACAGCCTGGTGGAGGCCGCCGAGCGCCTGCACCTGACGCAATCGGCGCTGTCGCACCAGTTCAAGGAGCTGGAGGAACGCCTGGGCCTGCCGCTGTTCGTGCGCAAGACCAAGCCGATCCGCTTCACCAGCGCCGGCCTGCGTCTGCTGCAACTGGCCGACGCCACTCTGCCGCTGCTGCGTGGCGCCGAGCGCGATATCGCCCGGCTGGCCGGCGGCACCGCCGGGCGCCTGCACATGGCCATCGAGTGCCACAGCTGCTTCCAGTGGCTGATGCCGACCATCGACCAGTTCCGCGACGCCTGGCCGGAAGTGGAGCTGGACCTGGCCTCGGGCTTCGCCTTCGCCCCCTTGCCGGCCCTGGCCCGCGGCGACCTCGACCTGGTGGTGACCTCCGACCCGCTGGACCTGGCCGGCATCACCTATGTGCCGCTGTTCACCTACGAAGCCATGCTCGCCGTGGCCAACCAGCACCCGCTGGCCAGCAAGCCCTACATCGTGCCCCAGGACCTGCTCGACCAGACCCTGATCACCTACCCGGTGGAGCGCGACCGCCTGGACATCTTCACCCGCTTCCTCGAGCCGGCCGACATGGAACCGGCCGCGGTGCGCACCTCGGAGCTGACGGTCATGATGATGCAGCTGGTGGCCAGCGGCCGTGGTGTATGCGGCATGCCGCACTGGGCGCTGCATGAATACAGCGCGCGCGGTTATGTGAAGGGCAAGCGCCTGGGTGAAAAAGGCCTGTTCGCCACGCTGTACGCGGCGGTGCGCACCGACATGCTCGATGCGCCGTACATGCGCGACTTCCTGCTGACCGCCAAGGACACCTCGTTCGCCACCCTCGACGGGGTCAGCGCGGTGCGTTGAGGCCTTGGCGCCACAGCGGCAGGATCAGGTCGCGGGTCAGCGGCGCCAGGTTCAGGCCTGGCGTGTCGCTGGCGGCCAGCCACAGCACTTCTTCGATTTCTGCCGCAGGGGTCACGGCCTCGGCGCTGTCGACACGGAACAGCTCGGCCTTGACCACGAAGCCTGGCTCATTGGCGGCCGGGGCGCTGAAACTGCCCAGGTGCGTGGCCTGTGCCGGGTCGATGCGCAGCCCCAGCTCTTCGTGAAGTTCACGCGCCAGCGCCTGGGCCGCTGACTCCCCCGCATCGATCTTGCCACCCGGCTGCATGAAGGCCAGGGTGCCGCGCTTGCGCACCAGCAGGGTACGGCCTTGCGGGTCGAGCAACAGGGCGGCGGCGATGTGGATGGTGTTGGGCATGGGGCAACCTCTGGGTGAACAAGGGCCGCAGGATACCTGATCGGGCCTCATCGCCGGAAAGCCGAGTGTCTTGGAACTGCACATGGCTCTTTGATTCAGCAAAGGGCCTGTGGGAGCGGCTTTAGCCGCGAACACCGGCAAAGCCGGTGCCATCCACCGCGTCGTCTGCTTCGCGGCTAAAGCCGCTCCCACAGGAAAAACGCAGGCAGACGAACGGCCCCTTGCCTATCCGCCTGCAACGCTCCATAACCAATCCATGAACCTCCCCGCCCATCAGCACCCGGTGCTCGGCCTGTTCCACCCCGCCGTGGCCACCTGGTTCCGCCAACGCTTCGCCACGGTCACCGAGGCCCAGGCCGGCGCCTGGCCGCTGATCCATGCGCGCCAGTCGATGCTGCTGGCCGCGCCAACCGGCTCGGGCAAGACCCTGAGCGCCTTCCTCGCCGTGCTCGACGAGCTGTTCCGCCAAGGGCTCGACCGCGACGGCGAACTGCCGGCACAAACCCAGGTTGTCTACGTCTCACCGCTCAAGGCGCTGTCCAACGACATTCGCCTGAACCTCGAGGCCCCGCTCGCAGGCATCAGCGCGCAGCTCGAGCAGCTCGGCCTGAAGGCGCCAAGCATCACCACGGCTGTACGCACCGGCGACACCCCGCAGAAGGAACGCGCGGCCATGCGCAAGCTGGCCCCGCATATCCTGGTGACCACGCCGGAATCGCTGTACGTGCTGATGGGTTCGGCGTCGGGCCGCGAAGGCCTGGCCGGCGTACACACGGTGATCGTCGACGAGATCCACGCCCTGGCCGGCAACAAGCGCGGCAGCCACCTGGCCTTGACCCTGGAGCGCCTGGAAGCCCTGGCCGGCCGGCCCTTGCGGCGCATCGGCCTGTCGGCCACCCAACGCCCGGTGGAGCGGGTAGCGCAGTTCCTGGTTGGCCACCAGCGCCCCTGCGCCATCGTCGACATCGGCCATGTGCGCCAGCGCGACCTGGCCCTCGAAGTGCCGCCGGTGCCGTTGGCCGCGGTCATGGCCAGCGATGTCTGGGCGCTGGTCTACGAGCGCCTGGCCGCGCTGGCCCGCCAGCACCGCACCACGCTGATCTTCGTCAACACCCGGCGCCTGGCCGAACGGCTCACCCGCCACCTGGGGGAGCGCCTGGGCAACGACGCCGTGGCCGCGCACCACGGCAGCCTGGCCAAGGAACATCGCCTTAAGGCCGAGCAGCAACTCAAGGCCGGCGAGTTGCAGGTGCTGGTCAGCACCGCCTCGCTGGAGCTGGGTATCGATATCGGCGATGTCGATCTGGTCTGCCAGATCGCCTCGCCCGGCTCGATCGCCGCCTTCTTGCAGCGGGTCGGGCGCTCTGGGCATCAGGTCGATGGCGTGCCCAAGGGCCGGCTGTTCCCCACCTCGCGGGACGAGCTGATCGAGTGCGTCGCCTTGCTCGACTGTGTACGCCAGGGCGAACTCGACGAATTGCATATCCCGGCGGCACCGCTGGACGTGCTCGCCCAGCAGATCGTCGCCGAAGTGAGCAACCAGCCCTGGGACGAGCGCGCGCTGTTCAACCTGCTGCGCCAGGCCACCCCCTACGCCGCCCTCGACCAAGGCCACTACCAGGCCCTGCTGCGCATGCTCGCCGAAGGTTTCAGCGGCCGCCAGGGCGTGCGCAGCGCCTACCTGCACCGTGATGCGGTCAGCGCCAGCCTGCGCGGGCGACGCGGTAGCCAGCTGACCGCCTTGACCAGCGGCGGCACCATCCCCGAAACCGCCGATTACGCCGTGCTGCTCGAACCCCAGGCGCTGAACATCGGCAGCGTCAACGAAGACTTCGCGGTAGAAAGCATCGCTGGCGATATCTTCCAGCTGGGCAACGCCTCCTACCGCATCCTGCGGGTAGAGCCTGGGCGGGTACGGGTCGAGGATGCCCGGGGCCAGCCACCGACCATTCCGTTCTGGATCGGCGAGGCGCCCGGGCGCAGCAACGAGCTGTCTGGCGCAGTGGCGCGGCTGCAGGCGCGCCTTGATGAACAATTGCAGGCCGGCGATTTCGACCAGGCGCTAAGCTGGCTGCGCACCACCTACCAACTGGATGAAGGCTGCGCCCAGCAATTGCTCGACTACCTCGGCCGCACCTGGCAGGTGCTTGGTGCCCTGCCCTCGCAGCAGACCCTGGTGATGGAGCGCTTCTTCGACGAGTCCGGCGGCACCCAGCTGATCATTCATTCGCCCTACGGCAGCCGCATCAACCGCGCCTGGGGCCTGGCCCTGCGCAAGCGCTTCTGCCGCACGTTCAACTTCGAGCTGCAGGCGGCGGCCAGCGAGGATGCCATCGTGCTGTCGCTGTCCAGCAGCCACAGTTTCGAACTGGACGAGGTCTGGCGTTACCTGAACAGCCGCACGGCCGAGCCGATCCTTGTCCAGGCCCTGCTCGACGCGCCGCTGTTCGGCGTGCGCTGGCGCTGGTGCGCGGCGGTGGCCATGGCCTTGCCGCGCTATGTGGGCGGCGGTGGCCATGGCCTTGCCGCGCTATGTGGGCGGGCGCAAGGTGGCGCCGCAGATCCAGCGGATGAAGAGCGAAGACCTGATAGCCGCGGTATTCCCCGACCAGATTGCCTGCCTGGAGAACCTGGTCGGCGAGCGGCAGATTCCCGATCACCCACTGGTCGAACAGACCCTCGACGACTGCCTGCACGAGGCCATGGACAGCGAAGGCTGGCTGGCGCTGCTGCGGCGCATGGAGGCCGGTGACATCCGCCTGCTCAGCCGCGACCTGCCGGCGCCTTCACCGCTGGCCTCGGCGATCCTCAACGCCCGCCCCTACACCTTCCTCGACGATGCCCCACTGGAAGAACGACGCACCCAGGCCGTGCTCAACCGCCGCTGGAACGAAGTGCACAGCAGCGACGACCTCGGTGCGCTGGACATCGACGCCATCCGCGCCGTGCAGGCCGAGGCCTGGCCGCACGCGGCCAACGCCGATGAACTGCACGAAGCCCTGATGAGCCTGGGGGTGATCACCCAGGCCGAAGCCGAGGCCAACCCTGGGTGGATCGCCCTGCTTGGGCAACTCACGCAGTCCGGCAGGGCCTGCCGCCTCCAGGCGGGCGGGCCGCCTGTGTGGCTGGCCCGCGAGCGCCTTGGCCAGATCAGCGCAGTGTTCCCCGGCGCCCACCTGGAACCAGCGCTGCCGGTGCTCCCGGGCTTCGACCAGCCTTATGCGCAGGACATCGCCCTGAGCGAGCTGCTGCGGGCCCGGCTGAGCGGCTTCGGCCCGTTGACCCTCGCCCAGATCGCCACGCCGCTGGGTTGCGCCCTGGGCGACTGCGAACAGGCCCTCGCCCGGCTGGAAGGCGAAGGTTACGTGCTGCGCGGCCAGTTCAGCCCGGGTGAGCGCGCAGTGCAGTGGTGCGAACGCCACCTGCTGGCGCGCATCCACCGCTATACGGTCAAGCGCCTGCGCCGCGAGATCGAACCGGTAAGCCTGCAGGACTTCATGCGTTTTCTGTTCGACTGGCAGCACCTGGCCGGCGAAGAGCGCCTGCGTGGCCCGCAGGCCGTGGGCGAAGTGCTCGGCCAACTGCAAGGCTTCCCGGCTGCCGCCGGCGCCTGGGAGGCGGAACTGCTGCCAGCACGGATCAAGGACTACAGCCCGCACTGGCTGGACGACGCCTGCCGCAGCGGCCAGTGGGCCTGGAGCCGGCTGGCGGCCACGGCCTCGGCCAGCACCTTGACCAGCACCCCCTTGGTGCTGCTGCCACGCGAGCAACTTGGGCTGTGGCGCAGCCTTGCGCCAACGCCGGATCCAGAGCAGCTATCGCCGCGGGGCCAGCGCGTGCTGCAAAGCTTGCAGGCCCACGGCGCCCTGTTCTTCGACGAACTTGCCCACGAGGCGCACCTGCTGCCCAGCGAGCTGGAAACCGCGCTGCAGGAACTGGTCGGCTTTGGCCTGGCCAGCGCTGACGGTTTCAGTGGCCTGCGCAGCCTGATCACCCCGGCGGCCAAACGCGCTTCGCGCAGCAGCCGGCGCGGGCATCCGCCGCTGTCGAGTTCCATGGCCCATGCTGGACGCTGGGCGCTGCTGCGCCGCGCGGGCAGCGAAGTGGACAAAGACCCGCGCCTGGAACATATCGCCCGCAGCCTGCTGCGTCGCTACGGCGTGGTGTGCTGGCGCCTGCTGGAGCGTGAAAGCGATGTGCTGCCGTCGTGGCGTGAGTTGCTGCATTGCTATCACCGCCTCGAAGCGCGCGGTGAGATCCGTGGCGGGCGCTTTATCGCCGGGCTTGCCGGCGAGCAGTTCGCCCTGCCCGAAGCCATCGGGGTATTGCGCCAGGTGCGCAGGCGCGAAGCGGACGGGGCGTTGCTGGTGGTGAGTGGTTGCGATCCGTTGAACCTGGTGGGCACGTTGTTGCCGGGGGCCAAGGTACCGGCGGTGAACGGCAATCGGCTGCTGTACCGCGATGGGGTGGCGGTGGCGTGCCGGGTGGCGGGGAAGTATCAGTATCTGGTTGATGTGCCGTTGGCTGAGCAAACGCTGTGGCACCAGCGCTTGTTGCGCTCTGGCAACTGACGCTATCGCGGGGCAAGCCCGCTCCCACGCTGGAACTCGTGGGAGCGGGCTTGCCCCGCGATGGCATTCGACTATTGCCCGGTCTTCCCGGAAAACCCGGCAAAGCGCTTGTTGAACCCGGCCACCCGCCCTTCCACCGTGGTCTTGCGCTGCTGCCCGGTGTACACCGGGTGCGAAGCGCTGGACACATCCAACGCCACGTAGGGGTAGGTCTGGCCATCGCTGTGCTGCTGGGTGCGATCGGTATCGACGGTCGAGCCGATCAAGAAGTACACATCGGCAGCGGTGTCATGGAACAGCACGGTGCGGTACGCGGGGTGGATGCCTGCTTTCATGGTAGATACTCCTCGGGCTCAAAGTGATACTTTATAACACATACTATCGCGAATGATTTTCGATACCCGTATTTTCATTTTTCCTGCGCCGCCCCAGGCTGGCCATGGGCCGGCCAGCGGGCTATGGTCGGGGTTCGCCCCAGGCCCTGAGCCTGACCGAGCCATTCGCAAGGACCCCGTATGAGCCTGTCACTTCTCAGTCGCTACGCCTTTTTCGCCGCCTGCGTGCTGTTCACCCTCGCCAGCCTGCCGTTGCTCCACCATGAGTGGTTGTGGCCGTTCACCCTGGCCACCGGGGTGCTCAGCCTGATCGGTGTGTTCGACCTGCTGCAGCAGCGCCACGCGGTACGCCGCAACTACCCGATCCTCGGCAACATCCGCTACCTGGTCGAAGCCATCCGCCCGGAAATCCGCCAATACCTGCTGGAGTCCGACAGCGATGCCCTGCCGTTCTCCCGCGCCCAGCGCTCGCTGGTCTATGCCCGGGCGAAGAATGAAGCTTCGGACAAACCCTTCGGCACACTGATCGATGTGTACGAATCCGGTTTCGAATTCATCGGTCACTCGATGCGCCCGGCGCCATTGGCCGACCCGGCCAGTTTCCGCGTCACCGTGGGCGGCCCGCAGTGTACCCAGCCGTACTCGGCGTCGATCTTCAACATTTCGGCCATGAGCTTCGGTTCGCTCAGCGCCAACGCCATCCGCGCCCTGAACCAGGGTGCCAAGCTCGGCAACTTCGCCCACGACACCGGCGAAGGCAGCATCAGCCCCTACCACCGGGAGCACGGTGGCGACCTGACCTGGGAACTGGGCAGCGGTTATTTCGGCTGCCGCACCCCCGACGGGCGCTTCGACCCCGAGCGCTTCGCCGCCCAGGCGCAGAACCCGCAGGTGCGGATGATCGAAATCAAGATGAGCCAAGGGGCCAAACCCGGCCACGGCGGCATCCTGCCCAAGCACAAGGTCACCCAGGAAATCGCCGAGACCCGCGGCATCCTGATGGGCGAGGACTGCATCTCACCGTCGCGCCACAGCGCGTTTTCCACCCCCATCGAGATGATGCAGTTCATCGCCCAGTTGCGTGAGCTGTCCGGCGGCAAGCCGGTGGGCTTCAAGTTCTGCCTGGGCCACCCGTGGGAGTTCATGGGCATCGCCAAGGCCATGCTGGAAACCGGCATCCTCCCCGACTTCATCGTGGTCGATGGCAAGGAAGGCGGTACCGGCGCAGCGCCGGTGGAGTTCACCGACCATATCGGCGTGCCGCTGCGCGAGGGCCTGCTGTTCGTGCACAACACCCTGGTGGGCTTGAACCTGCGCGACAAGATCAAGCTCGGTGCCAGCGGCAAGATCGTCAGCGCCTTCGACATCGCCAGCGTGCTGGCGATTGGCGCCGACTGGGCTAACTCGGCGCGCGGCTTCATGTTCGCCATCGGCTGTATCCAGTCGCAGAGCTGCCACACCAACAAGTGCCCGACCGGGGTCGCCACCCAGGACGCCCTGCGCCAGCGGGCGCTGGTAGTGCCGGACAAGGCCCAGCGGGTGCTCAACTTCCACCACAACACCCTGCGCGCGCTGGCCGAGATGTTGGCGGCGGCGGGGTTGGAACACCCGGCGCAGCTGGAGGCCAAGCACCTGGTGCGGCGCATTTCGGCGACCGAGATCAAGCTGTTCTCGCAGATGCATGTGTTCCTCAAGCCGGGGGAGTTGCTGACCGGCGAGGTGAATGGGCAGTTTTATTCGCGGATGTGGCAGTTGGCTCGGGCGGATAGTTTTGAGCCGCAGAGTGAGGTGGCGGCTTGAGGGGGGCTTTCAAGGGAGTTGAGTGAAGGCTAACAGGTGCTTGCCGGGGGATTGGGTGAGGGCCGCCAGGTGTTCGCCGATGTTTTTTCAGCGCCTATGAGATCGAGCGCCGCCCGCGCGGCGCATCGCTGGCAAGCCAGCTCCCACATCTGTTTCGGGCCAGTCACTCCTGCAAGTTCATCACTGTCCGCCTTGTTGGTTCGACTCGATATTGAGGTGGGCACCACTGGCGCCTTACCTGACTTGAGGCATGCACCAAGGCGGGCAGCGGTACTTCCACAGACATAACTGGCCCGAAACAAATGTGGGAGCTGGCTTGCCAGCGATGCGCCGCGCGGGCGGCGCTCGATCTCAAGAACGCTGCAAAGCTCTCGCCTGGCGCCTGGCCGCCCTTACGCGATGGTCAGCCAGGACCTCCAGGGGCATACCCGCTGATCCTGCGGGCTTTGCGCATTACGTCTGTAAGAGCGTGCATACTTCGATTGGGCCCAAAAAAGCCCCGGCACTGGCCGGGGCTTCGTTGATCAGGCGGCGTTACTCGCCACGCCTTGCGCCTCTTTCGGCGCCAGGCGCAAGCTGTAGTACAGCGCCGTCAGCAGCACCAGGAACGCCGGGCCAATGTACAGCGCCACGCGGGTCTCCTCGAAGTACGCCATCAGCCCCACCACCAGCACCAGGAACGCCAACGCCAGGTACGAGCTCAGCGGCCACAGCCACATGCGGTACTTGAGCGCGTTACGCTCGGCAGTGGACAGCCCGGCACGGAACTTGAGCTGCGCCAGCAGGATCATCACCCAGGTCCAGATCGCGCCGAAGGTGGCGATCGAGGTCACCCAGACGAACACCTTCTCCGGCACCAGGTAGTTGGCCAGCACGCCCAGCAGCAGCGCGCCGATCGACAGCAGCAGCGCATTGCGCGGCACGCCGCTCTTCGAGGTGCGGGCGAAGGTGGCCGGGGCCTGGCCGTTCTGCGCCAGGCTGTAGAGCATGCGCCCGGTGCTGAAGATGCCGCCGTTGCACGACGACAGCGCGGCGGTGATCACCACGAAGTTGATGATGCCGGCGGCGGTCTTGATGCCCAGGCGCTCGAAGGTCATCACGAACGGGCTGCCCTGGCTGCCGATTTCGTTCCACGGGTAGATCGACAGGATCACGAACAGCGCGCCCACGTAGAACAGCAGGATGCGCCAGAACACCGAGCCGATGGCCTGGGGGATGGTCTTCTGCGGGTTGCGGGCTTCGCCGGCGGTCAGGCCGATCATTTCCACGCCCAGGTAGGCGAACATCACCATCTGCAGCGACATCAGCACGCCGGTCACGCCGTTGGGCATGAAGCCGCCGTTGCTCCACAGGTTGGAGATGCCCATGGCCACGCCGTCATTGCCGAAGCCGAACGCGATCACGCCGATGCCGCCGAGCACCATGGCAATGATGGTGACGATCTTGATCAGGGCGAACCAGAACTCGAACTCGCCGAACGCCTTGACCGCGATCAGGTTGATCGCGCCCATGCTGCCCAGAGCCATCAGCGCCCAGATCCAGCGCGGCACATCGGGGAACCAGATGCCCATGTAGATGGCCACCGCGGTGATTTCAGCAACGCAGGTCACCAGCCACAGGAACCAGTAGTTCCAGCCGGTCAAGAAGCCCGCCAGCGGGCCGAGGTAGTCTTGGGCGTAGCGGCTGAAGGAACCTGCGACCGGGTTGTGCACGGCCATTTCGCCGAGGGCGCGCATGATCACCAGGATGGCCAGGCCACCGATGATGTAGGACAGCATGATGGCGGGGCCGGCCATTTCGATGGCCTTGGCCGAACCGAGGAACAGGCCGACGCCGATACAGGCGCCGAGGGCCATCAGACGGATGTGCCGTTCGCCCAGTTCGCGCTTGAGCGGGCCGCCTTGGGCGGACTCACCGTGGGCAGGATGGTTGCCGACTGGCATAGCAATACAACCTCATTTTGTTATTGGATTTGACCTTCGTGCAGCACCGGCCGCGCCGATAGGCGCAACGTCGTCTTGCCAGGCGGCCTTGTGGGCCGGCCTGTCTGCCGCGCGGGTTGCGGGCAGGGCGAAGGGGCCGAGCAGTATAGGAAGCCACATGTAGGGCTTTTCACTATATAAAGCAGGAAATTTGGCGAGATTCCTCGGCCAAAACGCCTTTCACGGAGGGGCATCACCGCCCTTCAGTACCCATGCACAGGAATGGGGCAGCTACCTTAGCAACATTGCCGAAGAATGGAAGTCGCACCAAAGGCGCATGTTCATACAGGCGCCGTCGAAGCCTCCTACAAATTTTTCACCAAAGCCGACCAACGTCTAAGCTTCAGACAAGCAACGCGAAAATACTTGGCCGGACTCAAGACTATGGGCGCACTGTGGCAATCGGAACCAAGCAGTACGGAAGCACCCAAAGCACCCCAGGCTGAAACCCCACCGCCAAAACCTGCGCGCCAGCGCCATCTGTGGTGGCGGTTGATCCTGCTCATCCTGATCGTCGCCATGGCTGCCGTGGGCTACGCCGCCTGGCAGGAGATCCAGACGTCGCGCCTGCAATCGCGCGAATTCAGCAAACTGGCCAGCACCCTCACCTACCAGCTCGACCCCGGCCCCAGCGACGCCATCGTCTACCCCGGTGACGGCCCCTTCGACAAACGCCTGGGCTACAGCGCCCTGGGCGAATTCCTGCCGCGCCTGCTCAAGCGCGACTACCTGATCAACCAGCAGGTGCACTTCTCGCCAGCGCTGATGAGCTATGCCGAGCATGGTCTGTTCGTGCCCTACGTCGAGAAGATCCAGGCCGGCCTGTCGATCACCGACTGCCGCGGCGACACCCTCTACCAGTACAACTACCCACAGCACCTGTACCCGAACTTCGCGGCGATCCCGCCGGTGATGGTCAACAGCCTGCTGTTCATCGAAAACCGCGAACTGCTGGACCCTGCGGACCCGAAGAGCAACCCGGCGGTGGACTGGCCGCGCTTCGCCAAGGCCGCCTACAGCCAGGTGGCCAAGTACCTGGCGCTGCCCGGCCAGTCCGCCGGCGGCAGCACCCTGGCCACTCAGCTGGAAAAATACCGGCATTCGCCGGACGGCCTGACCGTGTCCGGCGCCGAGAAGATCCGCCAGATGATTTCGGCCAGCGTGCGCGCCTACCAGGGCGGGCCGGACACCACCGAAGCGCGCGAACGCATCGTGCGTGACTACCTCAACAGCGTGCCGTTGTCGGCGGTGCCCGGGCACGGTGAGGTGCATGGCATGGCCGAGGGCCTGCGCGTCTGGTACGGCGCCGATTTCGACCAGGTCAACCAGGCCCTCACGTCCACCGCCAGCGACGAGAAAAGCCTGGCCGAGCGCGGCCTGGCCCTGCGCCAGGTGCTGTCGCTGATGATTGCCCAGCGCCGGCCCTCGCATTACCTGTCCAAGGGCCGCCTGGAGCTTGCCGATCTCACCGATGCGCACATCCGCGTGCTCGCCGCCAACGGCATCGTCGAGCGCCCGCTGGCCGACGCGGCCCTTGCCAGCAAGGCGGTGTACCGCGACTGGGTGGCCCAGCCGACCATCGTGCCGATCATCACCAACAAGGGCATCAGCCTGGCCCGCAACCGCTTGGCAGCCATGCTCAACCGCCCGCTGTACGACCTCGACCGCCTCGACCTGTCGGCCACCAGCACCCTGCAGGCCGACCTCAACATGCAGGTCAGCCAGTACCTGAAGAACCTCGCCGACCCGGCGTTCGCCGCGCAGATGGGCCTGATCGGCGAACGCCTGCTCACCAGCAAGACCACCGACCAGGTCAGCTACAGCTTCACCCTGTTCGAGCGCACCGGCGACGGCTCGCGGGTGCGGGTACAGACCGACAGTACCAACCAGCCCTTCGACATCAACGAGGGCAGCAAGCTGGAACTGGGCTCCACCGCCAAGCTGCGCGTGCTGACCACCTACCTGGAAATCATCGCCGAGCTGCACGACAAGTACGCCGGCAAGCCGCCCGCCGAGCTGAAAAAGGTGCCGGTGGCCGAACTCGACCGTATCAGCCAGTGGTCGCTGGAGTGGCTGATGCTGAACCAGAAGAACCAGAGCCTCGATGCCATGCTCGACGCGGCCCTGGAGCGCAAGTACTCGGCCAATACCGGCGAGGCGTTCTTCACCGGCGGCGGCATGCACGTGTTCAACAACTTCCGCAAGGAAGACAACAATCGCAACCCGACGCTCAAGGATGCCCTGCGCGAATCGATCAACCTGCCGTTCATCCGCCTGATGCGCGACCTGGTGCGCTACGTCACCTATCAGCAGCCGTTCAACCGCGAACCGCTGCTCAGGGACGACAGTGACCCACGGCGCCAGGAATACCTGGCGCGCTTCGCCGACCGCGAAGGCAGCAACTACATGATGCGGTTCTGGAAGAAGTACCAGCGCAAGACCTCGCAACAGCGCCTGGATACCTTCCTCGACAGCATGCGCGTCACCCCGCAGCGCCTGGCGGCGGTGCACCGCTACCTGTTCCCCGAATCGGGCCAGGAAACCTTCAACGCGTTTGTCAGGGCCCACAGCAAGGACGACAAGATCGCCATGGCCAAGCTCACCGACAGCCGCCTGGTGGAAATGTACGAAGGCTACGGGCCGGGCAAGTACGACCTGCCCGACCAGGGCTATATCGCCAAGGTCCACCCGCTGGACCTGTGGATGCTCGGCTACCTGCTGAAGAACCCCGGCGCCTCGCTCAAGGACACCCTCAACGCCAGCCGTTTCGAGCGTCAGGAGGTGTACAGCTGGTTGTTCAAGAGCCGCCACCAGGGCGCTCGCGACAGCCGCATCCGCACCATGGTCGAGATCGAGGCGTTCCTCGACATCCACCAGCGCTGGAAGCGTGTGGGTTACCCGTTCGACCACCTGGTGCCGTCCTTGGCCACCGCCATCGGCAGCTCCGGCGACCGCCCGGCCGCGCTCTCCGAGCTGGTCGGCATCATCCAGAACGACGGCGTGCGCCTGCCGACTCTGCGCATCGACACCCTGCACTTCGCCCAGGGCACGCCTTACGAAACCCAACTGCTCAGCGACCCCGACCGTGGCCAGCGAATCCTCCCGGTCGAGGTGGCCCGGGCGCTCAAGGGCGCGATGTCGCAGGTGGTGGACGCCGGTACTGCACGGCGCATCTCAGGCAGCTTCAAGCTGCACGACGGTACGCCGCTGGTGATGGGTGGCAAGACCGGCACCGGTGACAACCGCATCGAAAGCTTCGGCGCCGGTGGCCGGCTGATCGGCTCGCGCTCGCTGAACCGCACCGCCACCTTCGTGTTCTTCCTTGGCGACAACCACTTCGGCACCCTCACCGCCTTCGTGCCGGGGCGCACGGCCGAAGCCTTCACCTTCACCTCGGCACTGCCGGTGCAGGTGCTCAAGGGCATGGCGCCGATCCTCATGCCGTACCTGGAGCCGAACAACCCCAATGCCTGCAAGGCACCGCAGGTGGCATTGCAACCCGCACAGCGCAACGACCTATCGAGTAACTAGATGATAATCATCTGCATTTGATGGCTTGTCTTTAGATATATCTTGAGTAATATCTTGCGATATATCGAAACAGACGGAGCCCTTGCGCCATGCGCGACCATTCCTCCCATGACCCCTTCGAACGCCGCCCTGGCCGCGGCGAGCGCGGCCCGCGGGTGTTCGCCCCGGGCGACCTGAAACTGCTGATGCTGTCGATGCTGGCCGAGCAGCCTGGCCATGGCTACGACCTGATTCGCCAGATCGAGAACCTGTTCGACGGCAGTTACAGCCCAAGCCCCGGCGTGATCTACCCAACCCTCAGCTACCTCGAAGAAGCCGAGCTGATCAGCGGTCAGATTCAGGGCAGCAAGCGCCTGTACGCCATCACCGATGCCGGTCGCAATGCCCTGGCCGAGCAAGCGGTCGCCCTCGACGGCGTGCGCATGCGCATCGAAGTGAGCAAACGTGCCCTGCGCGGCCATGACCGCCCCGCCGAAATCCATGAAGCCGTCGGCAACCTGCGCCACGCCCTGCACATGCACAGCGGGCGCTGGACGCCCGACGAGATCGAGCGGGTACGCACCCTGCTCAACGACACCGCCAAGGCCATCGCCTCCGGGCCGGCCGTTACGGAGAACACCCCATGAGCGACACCATCCATCGCGTCAACCATGAGATCCGCCAGCGCCGCCTTGTCGTGCTGCGGGTCACCGAGCTGACCCCGCGCATGCGCCGCGTCACCCTCGGCGGCGCCGAGCTGGCCGGCTTCACCAGCGTCGGCACGGACGATCACATCAAGCTGCTGTTTGCCTGCACGCCAGAGGAGCAGGTGGCCATCGATGCGCGCAACCTGGGCCGCGACGGCGGCGCCCGGCCGACCATGCGCGAATACACGCCACGGCGCATCGACCTAGTGAACCTGGAGCTGGACATCGATTTCGTCCTGCACGGCGACGGCCCGGCGTCGACCTGGGCCGCACAGGCCGCACCGGGGCAAACGCTGGATATCGCCGGGCCACGGGCCTCGATGGTGGTGCCGGATATTTTCGACAGCTACCTGCTGATTGGCGATGAAACCGCGATCCCGGCCATTGCGCGGCGCCTGGAAGAGCTGCCGGCGGGGCGCCAGGTGCTGGCGGTGATCCAGATCGAGGATGAACAGGAGCGCCAGCCACTGCCGAGCAAGGCGCAGGTCGAGGTGATCTGGGTGCGCAGGCATGCCGAAGACGTGCTGGAGCGAGTGAAGCACCTGGCGTTGCCAGATGGCCGGTTGTACGGCTGGGTGGCGCTGGAGAAATCCCTGACCCGCCAGGCCAAGGCTTTGCTGCTGGAGAAAGGCGTGCCCGAGGATGCCCTCAAGGCCGCTGCTTACTGGCGAGCTGACGGCACCGCCGACGACGAATGAGTTGCCAGTACTGCATTATCGCGGGGCAAGCCCGCTCCCACGCAGTGGACTACTCCTAAGGGTTGGATTGGTGTCCAACTTCTTGGGGGCAGTCCAAGGGTGGATCAGCGTGGGAGCGGGCTTGCCCCGCGATAACACCAACAATTTCATGAAGGCCTGCGCCACCGATCCAGCCCCAGCAATACCAGCCCGATCCCCCAAAACCCCGCCAGCACCCCCAGGGCATTGACCATCACCTGTCCATACCCCAACCGCGCCACATCGACGAAGGGATACGGATAGACCCCGATCTCATGCCCGCGCAACAGCACAAAGGCAAAATACAGCCCCGGATACAGCGCCCACGCCGCAAGGTGCCACAGCCGCAGTTGCCCCTTCGGCACCTCGAACCACCAATACAGAAAGAACAGCACCGGCATCACATCGTGCAGCAGCTCGTCGGCCAACCACTGCCAGCCCTGGGGTTGCCAGAGGTGGCGCAACAGCAGGCTGTAGGCCAGGCCCACCAGCACGATGCTGGCGGCGATGCACGAACTGACCGAGGGTGAGAGGAACCAGCGCCTGGCCGCCGACTCGCGACCGAACGCGGCATGGCTCAATACCGTGGCCACCAGGGTGTTGCTCAGCACGGTGAAAAAACAGAACAGGTTGACCAGCCCGCCAACCAGGCTGGCCTGCGCCTGCCAGCGCGCCAGCAGCACCAGGTACAGCTGGATCGCCAGGCCCGCCCAGCCGAGCACGGCGGCGAGCGTCAGCCAGGGGCGGCGCGGCATCAGCCTTTGCGCTGCAGCTTCACATACAGCAGCTCGACTTTCTCCCGTGCCCAGGGCGTCTTGCGCAGGAAGGTCAGGCTCGACTTGATGGTCGGGTTGCTCTTGAAGCAGCGGACATCGACGCGCTCGGCCAGGCCCTGCCATTGGTAGTGCGCCACCAGCTCGGTGAGGATCTGCTCGAGGGTCTTGCCGTGCAGCGCATTGTGTTGGGCCGTGCTCATGCCAGTGCTCCAGGTTCGGGAAGGTGCGCACCTTACACGAGTGTAGAGGGCTATGCGCGCTCCCCGTGTAGCAGCGGCCTTGTGCCGCGAAAGGGGCGCGCAGCGGCCCCTGGATCTCAGCCCCACCATAAATTGCCGGGGCTGCTTCGCAGCCCTTTCGCGACACAAGGCCGCTCCTTCAGACAACCACGCCAATCCACAAAGTGCTGGCCAGTACCGAACAGCTTGTGATGAAATGTTATAAAGTAACTATTAGCATTTCTGCCAAGGAACGCCCCACCCCATGCGTCACATCCCCCTGCACCTCTCCCCCCTCGCCGTCGCGCTGTGGCTGGCCTCGCCCGCAAGTCACGCCGTCGAGCTGCAACCCCAGGTGATCACCGCCAACCCGCTGGGCAACGCGCAACTGGCCGCCCCCAGCACCGTGCTCGAAGGCGACGCGCTGCTGCAACAACAGCACGGCAGCCTGGGCGAGACCCTGAACAAACAACCCGGTGTCGCCTCCACCTGGTTCGGCCCTGGCGCCAGCCGCCCGGTGATCCGTGGCCTGGACGGCGACCGTATCCGCATCCTGCGCAACGGCGTCGGCGCCCTGGACGCCTCGTCGCTGTCCTATGACCACGCCGTGCCGCTGGACCCGGTCACCGTCGAGCGGGTCGAGATCGTTCGTGGCCCGGCCGCCCTGCTGTACGGCGGCAACGCCATCGGCGGTGTGGTCAACACCTTCGACAACCGCATCCCCGACGCGCCCATCGACGGCATCCACGGCGCCGGTGAGCTGCGCTACGGCGGCGCCGACACCACCCGCAGCAGCGCCGGCAAGCTGGAAGCCGGCAACGGCGCCTTCGCCCTGCACCTGGATGCCAACAGCCGCCAGTTCAACGACCTGCGCATCCCCGGTTATGCGCGCAGCTCGAAGGTGCGCGACGCCGACGAACCCGGCAGCAAGCACCGCCTGGAAAACAGCGACGGTCGCCAGGACGGTGGCGCAATCGGCGGCAGCTACCACTGGGATCACGGCTACACCGGCCTGTCCTACAGCCGCTACGACAGCAACTACGGCTCGGTGGCCGAGCCCGGTGTGCGCCTGGACATGCAACAGGACCACTACGGCTTCGCCTCGGAGCTGCGCGACCTCGACGGCCCGTTCAGCTCGGTCAAGCTCGATGCCGGTTACACCGACTACCAGCACCGCGAGATCGAAAGCGGCGAAGTGCATACCACCTTCAAGAACAAAGGCTACGAGGCTCGCATCGAGGCGCGGCACCAGCCGCTCGGCCCGGTCGAGGGGGTGATCGGCGCACAGGTCAGCCGCAACGAATTCTCCGCCCTGGGTGAAGAGGCATTCGTCCCGCACACCGACACCGACAGCCTGGCGTTGTTCATGCTCGAACAATGGCAGGCCACGCAGCGCCTGAACCTGAGCCTGGGCGCCCGCCTGGAACACACCCGTGTCGATCCCGATGCCAAGGGCAATGAAACCTTTGCCGCCGCCGACAGCGCCAGCAGCTTCAACGCCTTCAGCCTCTCGTCCGGCGCCGTGTACCAGCTCGACCCGGTGTGGGCGCTGGCCGCCAACCTGGGCTACACCGAGCGCGCCCCGACTTTCTACGAGCTGTACGCCAACGGCGCCCACGTCGCCACCGGCGCCTATGAAGTGGGTGACGCCAGCCTGAACAAAGAGAAGGCCATCTCCGGCGACCTGGCCCTGCGCTTCGACAATGGCACCCACAAGGGCAGTGTCGGCGTGTTCTACAGCCACTTTCGCAACTACATCGGCCTGATCGGTACCGGCAACCTGCGCGAGGGGCACGATCATGACCATGACGAAGATCATGATCATGAGCACGAAGGCTTCCCCGAGTACCAGTACCAGGGCGTGCGTGCGCGCTTCTATGGCATCGAGGCCCAGGACCGTTGGCAGTTGCTGGAGAACCGCTACGGCAGTTTCGCCCTGGAGCTTTCGGGCGATTACACCCGGGCGAAGAACCTCGACAGCGGCGAGCCACTGCCGCGCATCGCGCCTTTGCGCCTGAACAGCGGGCTGGTGTGGGAACTGGATCGCTGGCAGGCGCGGGTCGACGTGCAGCATGCCGCTTCGCAGCACCGCAAGCCGGCCAATGAGACCAGCACCGATGGCTACACCACCCTGGGTGCCAGCCTGGGGTATCGCTTCGATATCGGCCAGAGCCAGTGGCTGGCCTTTGTGCGGGGGGAGAACCTGACGGACCAGACGGTGCGTTATGCCAGTTCGATCCTGCGGGATATCGCGCCGGCGCCGGGGCGTAGTGTGGAGGTTGGTTTGCGTACCAGCTTCTGATTGGCCAGGCGAAAGATTTTCAGCGCCTATCAGATCGAGCGCCGCCCGCGCGGCGCATCGCTGGCAAGCCAGCTCCCACATCTGTTTCGGGCCAATTATGCCTGTGAGGGTACCGCTGCCCGCCTTGGTGCCCACCTCAATACCGCGTCGTACCGACAAGGCGGACAGTGATGACCTTGCAGGAGTAACTGGCCCGAAACAAATGTGGGAGCTGGCTTGCCAGCGATGCGCCGCGCGGGCGGCGCTCGATCTCAAATACCCTACAAATCTCCCGCCAAGCCCCCAACTATTACCCCCTCAGCAACAATCCCCTGCGACATTTTGTCTTTTTTTCTTACAACTTCCCCTATATCCTCCCCGCCGCAAGCTGAATCGCTTCACCGAATACCTTTCGCAGCCTTTTCCCTTCGATGCTCCACGCCTCGTTGCGCTTGCCGTTTCTTCAACAATCAAAAGATAGCGCTATCTCATGCTCCAGTTGCCCACTACCCGCTACGCCGGACTCGCCCTTGCCACCCTGCTCGGCAGCCTGTCCCCCACCACCAGCGCCAGCGAACTGTTCGCCAAGGACTCCCCCTGGATGCTCGGCGACTGGGGCGGCACCCGCACCGATCTGCTGGAAAAGGGCTACGACTTCACCCTCGGCTACACCGGCGAGATGGGCAGCAACCTGCACGGTGGCTACAGCCACGACCGCGCCGCACGCTACAGCGACCAGTTCACCTTCGGCGTGAACATGGACCTGCAGAAGATCCTCGGCTGGCATGACACCGAGTTCCAGCTGACCGTCACCGAACGCCACGGCGACAACATCAGCAACGACCGCATCAACGACCCACGCGTCGGCGGCTTCACCTCGGCCCAGGAAGTCTGGGGCCGCGGCGAAACCTGGCGGCTGACGCAGATGTGGATCAAGCAGAAGTACTTCGACGGTGCGCTGGATGTGAAATTCGGCCGCTTCGGCGAAGGCGAAGACTTCAACAGCTTCCCCTGCGACTTCCAGAACCTGGCGTTCTGCGGCTCCCAAGTCGGCAACTGGGTGGGCGGCATCTGGTACAACTGGCCGGTCAGCCAGTGGGCGCTGCGCGTGCGCTACAACCTCAACGACGAACTCTATGCCCAGGTCGGTGTATTCGAGCAGAACCCGTCCAACCTCGAATCGGGCAACGGCTTCAAGCTCAGCGGCAGCGGCACGCAAGGTGCGGTGATGCCGGTCGAACTGGTGTGGAGCCCGCGGCTCAATGGCCTGAAAGGGGAATATCGCGCCGGCTACTACTACAGTAATGCCAAGGCACAGGATGTTCTGAAGGACAGCAACGGCGCCCCGGCCGCCATCAGCGGCGCCGCCTACCGCAGCAGCTCGAGCAAGCACGGCCTGTGGCTCGGCGTGCAGCAGCAGGTGACCGCGCAGGCGTCCGACCAGTCGCGTGGCCTGAGCCTGTTCGCCAATGCCACGGTGCACGACAAGAAGACCAATGCCATCGACAACTATGTACAGGCAGGTGTGGTTTACAAAGGGCCGTTCGACGCCCGCGCCAAGGACGACATCGGTTTCGCCCTGGCCCGTGTGCACGTCAACCCCGGTTACCGCAAGAACGCCCGCCTCATCAACCAGGCCGCCGGTCTCTACGACTACGACAACCCTGGTTACCTGCCCGTGCAGGACACCGAATACAGCGCCGAACTCTATTACGGCATCCACCTGGCCAACTGGCTCACCGTGCGCCCGAACCTGCAGTACATCCGCCACCCGGGCGGCGTGTCGCACGTCGATGACGCGCTGATCGGTGGCCTGAAGATCCAGAGCACTTTCTAACCTCCCCTTCCACTCTACGGAGAACAGACGATGAGCACTGACGGTGCCAACAATGGAACCCGCTGGCTACCGCGCCTGATGGGCGTGCTGCTGTTGCTGATGGGCCTGGCCCTGCTGGCCGGCGGCATCAAGCTGAGCCAGCTGGGCGGTTCGCTTTACTACCTGATCGCCGGGATCGGCTTTGCCCTGTCCGGCATCCTGCTGCTGGCCAAGCGCCGCATTGCCCTGGGCCTGTACGGCCTGGTGCTGCTGGGCAGCACGGTCTGGGCCCTGCTGGAAGTCGGCCTGGATTGGTGGCAGCTGGTGCCACGCCTGGCCATCTGGTTCGCCATCGGCGTGGTGCTGCTGCTGCCGTGGGCGCGTCGCCCGCTGATCGGCCCGGCATCGAAGATCAACACCGCCCTGCTCAGCGTGGCCGTGGTCGCTTCCGGCGCCACCGCCGTGGCCAGCCAGTTCACCCACCCGGGCGAAATCCGTGGCGCGTTCACCCGCGACGACAGCGAAATGGGCAGCGCCGCACCGGCCATGCCGGACGGTGAATGGCAGGCCTACGGCCGTACCGAGCACGGCGATCGCTACTCGCCGCTGCGCCAGATCACCCCGCAGAATGCCTACCGCCTGGAAGAAGCCTGGCGCATCCGCACCGGTGATCTGCCGACCGAGAACGACCCGGTCGAGCTGACCAACCAGAACACCCCGCTGAAAGTGAACGGCATGCTCTATGCCTGTACCGCCCACAGCAGGCTGCTGGCCCTGGACCCGGACACCGGCGCCGAGATCTGGCGCTTCGACCCGCAGGTCAAGAGCCCTACCGGCACCTTCAAGGGCTTCGCCCACATGACCTGCCGTGGCGTCTCCTACTACGACGAGAACAGCTACGTCAGCCGTGACGGCAGCCCCGCGCCGAAAATCACCGACGCCGGCCAAGCCGTGGCCCAGGCCTGCCCGCGCCGCCTCTACCTGCCGACCGCCGACGCCCGCCTGATCGCCATCAACGCCGACAACGGCAAGGTCTGCGAAGGCTTCGCCAACCAGGGCGTGATCGACCTGACCCGCGGCATCGGCCCGTTCACCGCCGGTGGCTACTACTCCACCTCGCCGGCGGCGATCACCCGCAGCCTGGTGATCATCGGCGGCCACGTGACCGACAACGAGTCGACCAACGAGCCGTCCGGCGTGATCCGCGCCTATGACGTGTACGACGGGCACCTGGTGTGGAACTGGGACAGCAACAACCCGGACGACACCAAGCCCCTGGCCGACGGCAAGCTCTACAGCCGCAACTCGGCCAACATGTGGTCGATCGCCAGCGTCGATGAAGACCTCGGCATGATCTACCTGCCGCTGGGCAACCAGACCCCCGACCAGTGGGGCGCCGACCGCACCCCGGGCGCCGAGAAGTACAGCGCCGGCATCGTCGCCCTGGACCTGGCCACCGGCAAGGCGCGCTGGAACTACCAGTTCACCCACCATGACCTGTGGGACATGGACGTCGGCAGCCAGCCGACCCTGGTCCACCTGAAGACCGACGACGGCGTCAAGCCCGCGGTCATCGTGCCGACCAAGCAAGGCAGCCTGTATGTGCTCGACCGCCGCGACGGTACACCGATCGTGCCGATCCGCGAGATCCCGGTACCGCAAGGCGCGGTCAAGGGCGACCACACCGCACCGACCCAGGCCCGCTCCGACCTCAACCTGCTCGGCCCCGACCTGACCGAACAGGCCATGTGGGGCGCCACGCCGTTCGACCAGATGCTCTGCCGCATCCAGTTCCGCAGCCTGCGCTACGAAGGCCAGTACACCCCGCCGTCCGAGCAGGGCAGCCTGGTCTACCCGGGCAACGTCGGCGTGTTCAACTGGGGCAGCGTGTCGGTCGACCCGGTGCGCCAGCTGCTGTTCACCTCGCCCAACTACATGGCCTTCGTGTCGAAGATGGTGCCGCGTGAGCAAGTTGCCGAAGGCAGCAAGCGCGAAAGCGAGACCAGCGGCGTGCAGCCGAACACCGGCGCGCCATATGCCGTGACCATGCACCCGTTCATGTCGCCGCTGGGCGTGCCGTGCCAGGCCCCGGCCTGGGGCTATGTGGCCGCCATCGACCTGTTCACCAACAAAGTGGTGTGGAAGCACAAGAACGGCACCACCCGTGACAGCACCCCGGTACCGATCGGCATGCCGGTGGGCGTACCGAGCATGGGCGGCTCGATCGTCACCGCCGGTGGCGTGGGCTTCCTCAGCGGCACCCTGGACCAGTACCTGCGCGCCTATGACGTGAAGAGCGGTGAAGAGCTGTGGAAAGCCCGCCTGCCGGCAGGCGGCCAGGCCACGCCGATGACCTACACCGGCAAGGACGGCAAGCAGTACGTGCTGGTGACCGCCGGTGGCCATGGCTCGCTGGGCACCCGCATGGGCGATTACATCATCGCTTACAAACTCGCCGAGTAAGCCAACCGGGCCCCTTCATGGGGCTCGGCTGCCAATACTGGCCTCATCGCTGGCAAGCCAGCTCCCACAGGGACCGCATAATCCCTGTGGGAGCTGGCTTGCCAGCGAAAGGGCTGCAGCGCAGCCCCAACAGTTACCTATCCCCCTCCCCCCTTCGTCTACCATTGAAACCTGCCCCCCACTGCCCCATCTAAGCACCATAGCCATTCACGCAGGTGCCCCATGAGCGACCAGCAGGATTTCCCGGACCGCCCCGACGAACACAGCGAAGTCGAACACCCCGACCACGCCACCGGCGCCGGCCACCACCTCGCCCTGCCCGGCCAACAGCTGCCGGACAAGGTCTACGTGATCCCGATCCACAATCGCCCGTTCTTCCCCGCGCAAGTGCTGCCGGTGATCGTCAATGAAGAGCCCTGGGCCGAAACCCTCGACCTGGTGGCCAAGACCCCGCACCACTCGCTGGCGCTGTTCTTCATGGACACCCCGGCCGAAGACCACCGCCACTTCGACACCAAGGCCCTGCCCCAGTACGGCACCCTGGTGAAGGTGCACCACGCCAGCCGCGAAGGCGGCAAGCTGCAGTTCGTCGCCCAGGGCCTGACCCGGGTGCGCATCCGCACCTGGCTCAAGCACCACCGCCCGCCCTACCTGGTCGAAGTCGAATACCCGCACCAGCCGGCGCAGCCCACCGATGAGGTGAAGGCCTACGGCATGGCGCTGATCAACGCGATCAAGGAGCTGCTGCCGCTCAACCCGCTGTACAGCGAAGAGCTGAAGAACTACCTCAACCGCTTCAGCCCCAACGACCCGTCGCCGCTCACCGATTTCGCCGCCGCGCTCACCTCCGCCACCGGCAGCCAGCTACAGGAAGTGCTGGACTGCGTACCCATGCTCAAACGCATGGAGAAGGTGCTGCCAATGCTGCGCAAGGAAGTCGAAGTCGCGCACCTGCAGAACGAGATTTCCGCCGAGGTGAACCGACAGATCGGTGAGCACCAGCGCGAATTCTTCCTCAAGGAACAGCTCAAGGTCATCCAGCAGGAGCTGGGCCTGACCAAGGACGACCGCAGCGCCGATGTCGAGCAGTTCCAGCAACGCCTGCAAGACAAGACCCTGCCCGAGCAGGCGAAAAAACGCATCGACGAAGAGATGGGCAAGCTGGCCATCCTCGAAACCGGCTCGCCGGAATACGCCGTCACCCGCAACTACCTGGACTGGGCCACCGCCCTGCCCTGGGGCGTGTACGGCGACGACAAGCTCGACCTTGCCCACGCCCGCAAGGTGCTGGACCGCCACCACGCCGGGCTTGATGACATCAAGGAACGCATCCTCGAATTCCTCGCCGTGGGCGCCTGGAAAGGCGAGATCAGCGGCTCGATCGTGTTGCTGGTGGGCCCGCCCGGGGTGGGCAAGACCAGCATCGGCAAGTCCATCGCCGAATCCCTCGGCCGGCCGTTCTACCGCTTCAGCGTCGGCGGCATGCGCGACGAGGCCGAGATCAAGGGCCACCGCCGCACCTACATCGGCGCCCAGCCGGGCAAGCTGGTGCAGGCGCTGAAGGAGGTCGAGGTGATGAACCCGGTGATCATGCTCGATGAGATCGACAAGATGGGCCAGAGCTACCAGGGCGACCCCGCCTCGGCGCTGCTGGAAACCCTCGACCCCGAGCAGAACGTCGATTTCCTCGACCATTACCTGGACCTGCGCCTGGACCTGTCCAAAGTGCTGTTCGTCTGCACCGCCAACACCCTGGACTCGATCCCCGGGCCGTTGCTCGACCGCATGGAAGTGATCCGCCTGTCTGGCTACATCACCGAAGAAAAACTGGCCATCGCCAAGCGCCACCTGTGGCCCAAGCAGCTGGAAAAGGCCGGTGTCTCGAAGAGCAGCCTGAGCATCAGCGACAGCGCCCTGCGTACGGTGATCGAGGGCTATGCCCGCGAGGCTGGCGTGCGCCAGCTGGAAAAACAACTGGGCAAGCTGGTGCGCAAGGCGGTGGTCAAGCTGTTGGAAGACCCAGGCGCCAAACTGAAGATCGGCAACAAGGAGCTCGAGCCAGCCCTCGGCATGCCGGTGTTCCGCAGCGAACAGGTGCTGGCCGGCAAGGGCGTGATCACCGGCCTGGCCTGGACCAGCATGGGCGGCGCCACCCTGCCGATCGAGGCCACGTGCATCCACACCCTCAACCGCGGCCTCAAGCTTACCGGCCAGTTGGGGGATGTGATGAAGGAGTCGGCAGAAATCGCCTACAGCTATGTCAGCTCCAACCTGAAGCAGTACGGTGGCACGCCGGGCTTCTTCAACGAGGCCTTCATTCACCTGCACGTGCCCGAAGGCGCCACCCCCAAGGATGGCCCCAGCGCCGGTGTGACCATGGCCAGCGCGCTGTTGTCGCTGGCCCGTGACCAGGTGCCGAAGAAAGGCGTGGCCATGACCGGCGAGTTGACCCTGACCGGGCAGGTGCTGCCGATTGGCGGCGTGCGCGAGAAGGTGATTGCCGCGCGGCGGCAGAAAATCTTCGAGCTGATCCTGCCCGAGGCCAACCGTGGCGATTTCGCCGAGTTGCCGGAGTATCTGAAGGAAGGGCTGACCGTGCACTTCGCCAAGCGCTTTGCCGACGTGGCGAAAGTGTTGTTCTGACCGATCCCGATCGCGGGGCAAGCCCGCTCCCACAGGTGCCATGATCTGTGGGAGCGGGCTTGCCCCGCGATGAGGCCGGCACAGGCAGCACAACTTCGGTTATCCTCTGGCAAATTCAGCCTCCGGAGCCAACATGACCCTCCCTCGTCTGCTCGTTCCCCTGGGCCTCGCCCTACTCACCGCCTGCGCGCAACAGCCGCAACGCACCGTCGAACTGGACGCCGAAAGCGAATGCCCGACGCGCCTGCAGGTCGGCCAGAACATGACCCTCACCCTGCCCAGCAACCCCACCACCGGTTACCGCTGGCTGTTGCAGAACCCGGCCCCGGAAATCCTCCGCACCCTCGGCCCCGAGGTGTACAGCACCCCCGAGGAAGCCGGTATCGTCGGCAGCGGCGGCATTTCCACCTGGCGCTTCCAGGCCAAGGCCGCCGGCGAGGGCCACCTGATCCTGGTCTACCAGCAGCCCTGGGCCCCGGAAGTGCGCCCGGTGCAGACCTTCGATTGCGCCATTCGGGTCAAGTGAGCCAGCAGCGCCGGTCAGCCAGTCATGCAAGCTTGCCGTGGTTTGGCTAGAATGCCGCCCCTGTAGATTGCCAGCCGCCCGGACCCTTCGTGAGCAAACAACCCGACCGCCTTTTCGCCCAGCCCCTGGAGCAGGTACCCGACTTCGTTTTCAACGAGGACGTGGTGCAAGTGTTCCCGGACATGATCAAGCGCTCGGTGCCCGGTTACCCGACCATCGTCGAGAACCTCGGCGTGCTGGCCGCGCGCTTCGCCCAGCCGAATACAGCGCTGTACGACCTCGGCGCCTCGCTGGGCGCGGTGACCCAGGCCCTGCGCCGACACGTGCGCACCGAGGGTTGCCGGGTGATTGCCGTGGACAACTCCGCGGCCATGGTCGAGCGCTGCCGCCAATACCTCACGGCCCAGGATTCGATGTTCCAGGAGCTGTTGCCGGTACAGGTGCTGGAGGCCGACATCCTGTCGTTGCCGTTCGAGCCCGCCTCGGTGGTGGCGATGAACTTCACCCTGCAGTTCATCGCCCCCGAACAGCGCCTGGAGTTGCTTGGCCGTATTCGCCAGGCCCTGCTGCCGGGCGGTGCGCTGATCCTCTCGGAAAAGCTGCGCTTCGCCGACGACCAGCAACAGCAACTGCTCAACGACCTGCACCTGGACTTCAAACGGGCCAATGGCTACAGCGAACTGGAAATCGCCCAGAAGCGCAGCGCCATCGAAAACGTGATGAAGCCCGATACGTTGGAAACCCATGCCGAGCGCCTGCGCGCCGCCGGTTTCTCCAAGGTCGTGCCCTGGTTCCAATGCCTTAACTTTGCCTCGCTGATAGCCCTGCCATGATCGATCTGTCCCCTCTCGTCCGCCGCCTGGCGGGCACGCCCCTCGCCACCTGGTCCCAAGGCCTGCAGGCACAACTGCAAACCAAGCTGGAAAAGGGCCACGGCGACCTCGACCGCTGGCGCGGCGCGCTCGAAGCGCTGCCACGACTGACGCCAAGCGAGGTCGACCTGGTCGACGGCCTGCGCCTGGACTGCGACTGCGACGATGCCACCCGGGAGCAGATGCGCCAGGCCTTGATGGGGCTGTCGCCTTGGCGCAAGGGGCCGTTCGACCTGTTCGGCGTGCACGTCGACACCGAATGGCGCTCGGACTGGAAATGGTCGCGGGTCGGCCCGCACCTGGACCTTAAGGGCAAGCGCGTGCTCGATGTGGGTTGCGGCAACGGCTACTACCAGTGGCGCATGCTCGGCGCCGGTGCCGACATGGTCATCGGGGTCGACCCCAACTGGCTGTTCTTCTGCCAGTTCCAGGCGGTGCAGCAGTACCTGCCGGACTTGCCGGCCTGGCACCTGCCGTTCGCCCTGGAAGAGCTGCCGGCCAACCTGGAAGGTTTCGACACGGTGTTCTCCATGGGCGTGTTCTACCACCGCCGCTCGCCCATCGAGCACCTGCTGGCGCTCAAGGACTGCCTGGTGAAAGGTGGCGAGCTGGTGCTGGAAACCCTGGTGATCGAGGGCGATGAAAACCAGGTGCTGGTGCCCGAGGACCGTTATGCGCAGATGCGCAACGTGTGGTTCCTGCCGTCGGTGCCGGCGCTGGAGCGCTGGCTGCGCCGCGCCGGCTTCAGTGATGTGCGCTGCGTCGATGTCAGCGTTACCAGCGTCGAGGAGCAGCGCAGCACCGAGTGGATGCGCTACCAGTCGCTGGGCGACTTCCTCGACCCGAACGACCACGGCAAGACCATCGAAGGCCTGCCGGCCCCGCGCCGCGCCACGCTGCTGGCGCGCAAATAAAAAGGGCGCCCTGAAGGGTAATGCCAGTCAGTTAGCGCTTCATCGCACTTGTTGGGGCTGCTTTGCAGCCCTTCGCGAGTAAACCCGCTCCCACAGGATTTCGATGCCCTGTGGGAGCGGGTTTACCCGCGAAGGGTCGCGCAGCGACCCCAAATGGCTTAACTGACTGGCACTACCCTGAAGGGGCGCCTGAATACACCTGCGGCGAGGAGCTGTCGCGGCGCAGGTGGCGGTCACTCAATCCTTGGCCAACTCGCGGGCCTTCTCTTCGGCTTTGCGCTCGCGCTCGGCCACGGCCTCTTGCTTGTCGCCGTACAGGCGTGCCTGGTCCTCGCGGAACGCCTGCCAGAACTGCTTCGAACGCTCCGCGCCACCCTCGGCGAAAACGCTAGTGCTGCCCAGGGCGAGGATCGCCAGCAGCAGGTATTTGCTCAGGTTCATCGTGCTTGCCTCGTGATAACTGTATCGACAGGGCCATCATCGCAAGGGGCAGCTAACGCCAAGGTGAGGCGCAGATTACAGTGTTGCAAGACTGGCCCCATCGCCGGTAAGTCGCGCCTTCTGTGGAGCAACTGCCTTGAATTGGGGCCGCTCTGCGGCCCTTTCGCTGGCAAGCCAGCTCCCACAAGGTTTGCGCATGGCTTGGGCTGATGCGGACGGGGTGGGAGCCGGCTTGCCGGCGATGAGGCCGGCCCTGTCACGCACATGACCCGTGTATTACAAATCCGTTATCCCCGCCGTTTACCCATTCGCATCCAGTAACATCCTCACCGCTTGACCCTGATGTCACTACAGGGTCGAGAATCGCCCCCTTTCCGTAACCCGAGCCCACCATGCGCCTACTGATCATCGAGGACGAACCCCGTACCGCCGACTACCTGCAGCAAGGCCTGCGCGAAAACGGCTACGTGGTCGACTGCGCCCATACCGGCACCGACGGCTTGCACCTGGCCCGCCAGCAGCCCTACGACCTGGTGATCCTCGACGTCAACCTGCCCGAGCTCGATGGCTGGAGCGTGCTGCAGCGCCTGCGCGCCGAGTCGTCCACCCGGATCATGATGCTCACCGCCCACGGCCGCCTTGCCGATCGGGTCAAGGGCCTGGACCTGGGCGCCGACGACTACCTGCTCAAACCCTTCGAATTCCCCGAGCTGCTGGCACGTATCCGCAGCCTGCTGCGGCGCAACGACCAGCGCCTGCAACCGAGCACCCTGAAAGTCGCCGACCTTGAGCTCGACCCCGGCCGCCACCGTGCCTTTCGCGGCGGCCAGCGCATCGACCTGACCGCCAAGGAGTTCGCCCTGCTGCACCTGCTGATGCGCCAGAGCGGCGAAGTGCTGTCGCGCACGCAGATCATTTCGCTGGTGTGGGACATGAACTTCGATTGCGACACCAACGTGGTCGAGGTGTCGATCCGCCGCCTGCGGGCGAAGATCGACGACCCCTTCGAGGACAAGCTGATCCACACCCTGCGTGGCGTCGGCTATGTGCTCGAGGCGCGGGCGTGAAGCGCGCCACCCTGTCGCTGCGCCTCGGCCTGACCGTCACCCTGATGGGCGCAGCCCTGGTGCTGCTGCTGGCCACCCTGGCGGTGTTCGCCCTCGACCACGAGCTGGACAGCCGTGCGCGCAAGGACCTGGCGCGCAAGATGCTGCAGGTCGAGCACAACCTGCGGGTGGACCTGCGCAGCGACGACCTCGGCACCCGCGCTCACCCGTTGCTCGACCTGGTAATGGGCCATGACAACCTGAGCCTCAGCGTCATTGCCACCAGCGGCCGTCACCCGGCCCTGCTCAGCCTTGGCCCGGCCCTGCAATCCCGGCACCTGCTGGAAATGGCCGCGAGCCCCCGGCTGGTGTTCCACGAATGGCGCGGCGATCAAGGCAACGAGGTACTCACCGCCAGCCGCCTGATGCTGCTGCGCGACGACACCCCGGTGAATGTGCTGATGTCGCTCAACCGCGGCGACGACAACGCCCTGCTGCAGGCCTACCTGCATTCGACCCTGCTCGCCTTGCCGCTGTTGCTGCTGCTGATCGGCATCGCTGCCTGGAAGCTGGTGCAGCGCGACCTGCGCCCGCTGCGTCACTTTCGCCGCATCGCCGGGCAAGTGTCGGCCCAGGACCTCGACCACCGCTTGCCGGTGGAGGGCCTGCCGACCGAGCTGGCCGACCTGGCCCGGGCGATCAACGTCATGCTTGATCGCCTCGATCAGGGCGTGCGCCAGTTGTCGCAGTTCTCCGACGACCTGGCCCACGAATTGCGCACACCGATCGGCAACCTGATGGGCAAGGCCCAGGTGACCCTGGCCCGCGAGCGCGATGGCGACAAGTACCGTGAAGCGCTGGAGGACAGTGTCGAGGAGCTGACCCGGCTCAACCGCATCATCAACGACATGCTGTTCCTCGCCCAGGTCAGCCAGCCGCAAAGCCAGGTAGCGCTGCAGCCGGTGGCACTGGCTGACGAGATGGCCCGGGTGAGTGAGCTGTTTGCCTTCAGCGCCGAGCTCAAAGGCATCACACTGGAACTGCAGGGCTGGGGCACGGCCCTGGCAGACAAGCTGATGTTCCAGCGGGCGCTGTCGAACTTGCTGAGCAATGCGATACGGCATAGCCCGGAAGGGCAAAAGGTGACCGTGGGGGTCGAGCGGCTGGGTGATGAAGTCGGGGTCTGGGTGGAAAATCAGGGGGCTGGCATTGGCGAGGCGCATCTGCCGCACCTGTTCGAGCGTTTCTACCGGGCGGGCAGCGGGCGGTCACGTCTTGAGGGCGGGACCGGGCTGGGGTTGGCGATCGTGAAGTCGATCATGCAGTTGCATGGGGGGCGGGTTGAGGTGCTGAGCCAGGCCAAAGGGCCGACCCGCTTTACCCTCTTGTTCCAGAGCCAATAGCGGTTTCACCTGCACTGGCCAATCGCCGGCAAGCCGGCTCCCACAGGTACAGCGCAAGACTTGAGGCTAGCGCTAAAACTGTGGGAGACGGCTTGCCGGCGATTGGCCCTCGAAGATCAGCGCGAAGCGGCGACGATCAGCGCTTTCATCTCGGCCACGGCGGCCTTGAAGCCGACGAACAGCGCATGGGCCACCAGCGCATGGCCAATGTTCAGCTCGTTGATGCCCTTGATCGCGGCGACGGCTTCGACGTTGTGGTAATGCAGCCCGTGGCCGGCGTTGACGATGAGCCCCTGGCCAATACCGAACGCCACGCCATCGACGATGCGCTTGAGCTCTTCGGCCACTTCGGTCGGCGTCTCGGCATCCGCGTAACGGCCAGTGTGCAGTTCGATGGCCGGCGCACCCACCCGACGCGAGGCCTCGATCTGGCGCTCGTCGGCATCGATGAACAGCGACACTTCGGCGCCGGTGCGCGACAGGCGCTCGACCGCGGCCTTGATCCGCGCCTCCTGGCCGGCCACGTCCAGGCCACCTTCGGTGGTCAGCTCCTGACGGGTTTCCGGGACCAGGCAGATATGCGCCGGGCGGATCTTCTCGGCGAACAGCATCATCTCTTCGGTGACGCCCATCTCGAAGTTCATGCGGGTCTGCAGCACGTCCTTGAGCACCAGCACATCGCGCTCCTGGATGTGCCGGCGGTCTTCACGCAGGTGCACGGTGATGCCGTCGGCGCCCGCTTCCTCGGCGTCCAGCGCGGCCTTGACCGGGTCTGGATAGCGGGTGCCCCGGGCCTGGCGCAGGGTCGCCACGTGGTCGATGTTGACGCCGAGAAGCATGCGGTTGCTGTGAGTCACGAAGGGGCACTCCTGAAAGTTGAGGGCCACAGCATACGTGCTGATCAGCGCTTGCGAAACAGTTCCCGGCTGACCAGTGGCTTGGGCCCCAGGTGCACCGCCAGGGCCTGGCGCATCAGGCGCTTGGCGGCGAGCAAGGCGCCGGGGGCGTCCCAATCGGCCTGGGCCAGGGCCTGCAACTCGGTGCCCTTGAACAACCCGGGCTGGAACAGCTCGACCCGTTGCAGGCCGGCATCCACCTGCAGGCGATACAGGCCCTCGGCGACGACCGGGTCGTCATTCACGTCGTGCTCCAGCGAGAAGGCGTAACCCAGCTCGTCCAGCAAGCGCCATTCGAACGAGCGCAACAGCGGCTCCAGCGGTCGGCCGGCGGCCAGGGCTTGCAGGGTCAGGGTGTAATGCTCGAACAGCGCTGGCTGCGGTGCCTCGGCGGGCAACAGGCGCATCAACAGTTCGTTGAGGTAGAGGCCGCTGAACAGCGCATCGCCATGCAGCCAGGCCGCGATACCGTTGCTGTCCAGGCGCCATACGGTCTTCAGCTCACCACGCCCGCGCAGTTCCACTTCCAGTGGCACGAACGGCCGCACCTGGCTGCCGCCCTTGCCCCGCGCACGGCGCAGTACCGCACGCACCCGCCCCTGGGGCGTGAGGAAATCCACCAGGGCGCTGGTTTCCTTGTAGGGGCGGCTGTGCAGCACGTAGGCCGGCTGGGGGGTGGGTTGATCCATGCGCTGTCTCTGAGGGCCATATGCACCTGTGGGAGCGGGTTTACCCGCGAAAGCGTCAGTGAATCCACTATCGCATTCGCGGGTAAACCCGCTCCCACAGGGAAAGCAGGTGTGTCTGGGAGGCTTACAGGTCGCCGTAGCCCAGCGAACGCAGAGCGCGTTCGTCGTCGGACCAGCCGCCTTTGACCTTGACCCAGAGGTTGAGCATCACCTTGGCGTCGAACAGCGTTTCCATGTCCTTGCGCGCGTCGGAGCCAATGCGTTTGATGCGCTCGCCCTTGTCGCCGATGATGATCTTCTTCTGGCCGTCACGCTCGACCAGGATCAGCGCGTGGATGTGCAGCACATGGCCCTGCTGCTTGAATTCCTCGATTTCCACGGTGATCTGGTACGGCAGCTCCGCACCCAGCTGGCGCATGATCTTTTCGCGTACCAGCTCAGCGGCGAGGAAGCGGCTGCTGCGGTCGGTGATCTGGTCTTCCGGGAAGAAGTGGTCGTTCTCCGGCAGGTGCTTGGCGATCAGCGCTTCCAGCGACTCGAGGTTGTGCCCCTGCTGGGCCGAGATCGGCACGATCTCGGCATTCGGCAGTTGCTCTTGCAGCCACTGCAGGTGCGGGATCAGGTCGCCCTTCTCGTCCATGCGGTCGGTCTTGTTGACCGCCAGGATCACCGGGCCGGTCACGTACTGAACGCGCTCGAGTACCAGCTGGTCCTCATCGGTCCAGCGGGTGCGGTCGACCACGAAGATCACCACGTCGACATCTTTCAAGGCCGCCGAGGCGTTGCGGTTCATGTAGCGGTTGAGCGCCTTGTCGTTCGCCTTGTGCATGCCGGGGGTGTCGACATAGATCGCCTGCACATCACCTTCGGTCTTGATACCGAGCATGTTGTGGCGGGTGGTCTGCGGCTTGCGCGAGGTGATCGCCAGCTTCTGGCCGAGGATGTGGTTGAGCAGCGTCGACTTGCCGACGTTGGGGCGGCCGACGATGGCGACATAGCCGCAGCGGGTCGAAGTGTTCTCAGTCATTGCCATTCTCCACGCCCAGGGCGATCAATGCGGCGGCGGCGGCGACCTGTTCGGCAATACGCCGGCTTACGCCCTGGCCACGGCTTTTCTTGTTCAGCAGGACCACTTCGCATTCGACGAGGAAGGTCCGGCAGTGCGGTTCGCCCTGGATGTCCACCACTTCGTAACGTGGCAGCTCGCAGGCACGCGACTGCAGGAACTCCTGCAGGCGGGTCTTGGGGTCTTTGTTGGTGTCGACCAGGGTCAGGCCTTCGAACTCGTCGGTCAGCCAGGCCAGGATGCGCTCGCGCGCAGTCTGCATGTCGGCGTCCTGGTAGATGGCGCCGATCAGCGCTTCGAGGGCGTCGGCGAGGATCGACTCGCGGCGGAAACCGCCGCTCTTGAGCTCGCCCGAGCCCAGGCGCAGGTACTCGCCAAGGTCGAAGCCACGGGCCAGGCGGGCCAGGGTTTCACCCTTGACCAGGCGCGCCCGCAGGCGCGACAGCTGGCCTTCCCGGGCCTGTGGGAAGCGCTCGAACAGCGCTTCGCCGACCACGAAGTTGAGAATGGCATCGCCAAGGAATTCCAGGCGCTCGTTGTTGCGCCCGGCATAACTGCGATGGGTCAGGGCCAGCAGCATCTGGTCCTGATCCTTGAAGGTGTAGCCGAGCTTGCGCTCCAGGCGGGCAAGGGAAGCACTCATGGGGCCACCCGTACAATGTTCAACGCGTTGTTCAAATCAACATCCTGAAAGACGGTTTGGCTGTGGTCCGACATCAAAATGGCGAAACCTCTCACTCCCTGAGAACACAGCCTATGTCAGAAAAGCAATCGGCGCTGTCCGCAGACAGCGCCGTCGATACTTAGTGGATCAGGCCGACCCGCGACAGGTTGGGCAGGTGGCTGAGTTTTGGCTCAGGCCAGCTCATCCAAACGGCGAACGCCTTGCCGACGATGTTCCGGTCAGGGACCATGCCGTGCAGCTCTTTGGGGATGTTCGGATCATCCCAGTAGCGGCTGTCGTTGGAGTTGTCGCGGTTGTCACCCATCATGAAGTAATGCCCGGCCGGCACGGTCCATTGCTGGTCCGGCGGCATGCGGTAGCGGGTCATTTCCTTGCGGATCAGGTGCTCGACTTCGCCGAGTTTTTCCTTGTACAGCTCGGCGCTGCCCAAGGTGCCCGGCTCGCTGCCGACCAGTTGCTCGGCAACCGCCTGGCCATTGACGAACAGGCGCTTGTCGTTGGTGTAGCGGATCTGGTCGCCCGGCAGGCCGATCACCCGCTTGATGTAGTTGACGTTCGGGTCGCTGGGGTAGCGGAACACCATGACATCGCCGCGCTGCGGGTCACCGACTTCGATGACCTTCTTGTCGATCACCGGCAGGCGGATGCCGTAGGAGAACTTGTTCACCAGGATGAAGTCGCCCACTTCCAGGGTCGGCTTCATCGAACCCGACGGGATCTGGAACGGCTCAACCAGGAACGAACGCAACACCAGCACGATGAACAGCACCGGGAAGAACGACTTGCCGTACTCGACCAGCAACGGCTCCTTGTTCAGGCGTTCGACCACGGCCATTTCTGGCTGGCTGACGCTGCCCTGGTAGGTGGCGATCGCCGCACGCCGGCGCGGGGCCAGGAACAGCAGGTCGATCAGACCCAACAGGCCGCAGACGGCAACGGCGATGACGAGCAACAGCGGGAAATTTAGCGACATAGGACCTAGCTATCCAACCTGAGCACGGCGAGGAAGGCTTCCTGTGGAATTTCCACGTTACCGACCTGTTTCATGCGTTTCTTACCGGCCTTCTGCTTCTCCAGCAGCTTCTTCTTACGGCTTACGTCGCCACCGTAGCACTTGGCCAGTACGTTCTTTCTGAGCGCCTTGACGGTTGTCCGCGCAATGATCTGGCCGCCAATGGCTGCCTGGATCGCCACGTCGAACATCTGCCGAGGGATCAGCTCCTTCATCTTCTCGGTCAACGCACGGCCTTTGTAGGCGGCGTTGTCGCGGTGCACGATCAGTGCCAGGGCATCGACCTTGTCACCGTTGATCAGCACGTCCAGCTTGACCAGGTTGGCCGACTGGTAGCGGTCGAAATGATAGTCCAGCGAAGCGTAGCCACGGCTGGTGGACTTGAGGCGGTCGAAGAAGTCCAGCACCACCTCGTTCATCGGCATGTCGTAACGCACCTGCACCTGGCTGCCGAGGAACTGCATGTCGCGCTGCACGCCACGCTTCTCGATGCACAGGGTGATGACGTTGCCCAGGTGTTCCTGCGGTACCAGGATGGTCGCGGTGACGATCGGCTCGCGGAAATCGGTGACGGACGACACATCAGGCAGCTTCGACGGGTTGTCGACAACGATGGTTTCGCCGGTCTTGAGCTCCAGCTCGTAGATCACGCTTGGCGCGGTGGTGATCAGGTCCAGGTCGTATTCGCGCTCAAGGCGCTCCTGGATGATCTCCATGTGCAGCATGCCGAGGAAGCCGCAACGGAAGCCGAAGCCCAGGGCGTCGGAGCTTTCCGGCATGTACTGCAGCGACGAGTCGTTCAGGGTCAGCTTCTGCAGCGCGTCGCGGAAGTCCTCGAAGTCGTCGGAGCTGACCGGGAACAGGCCGGCGTAGACCTGTGGCTGGATTTTCTTGAAGCCCGCCAGCACTTCGACCTCTGGGGTCGAGGACAGGGTCAGGGTGTCACCGACCGGTGCACCATGGATGTCCTTGATGCTGGCGATGATGAAGCCTACTTCACCGGCTTTGAGGTCGGCAGTCTGGGTGTGCTTGGGCGTGAACACGCCGACGCTGTCGACCAGGTGCACCTTGCCGGTGGACTTGACCAGGATCTTGTCGCCCTTCTTGACGCGGCCCTGGCGCACGCGCACCAGCGAGACCACGCCCAGGTAGTTGTCGAACCAGGAGTCGATGATCAGCGCCTGCAGCGGCGCGTCGATCTCGCCTTGCGGCGCGGGGATGGTCTGCACCAGGCGCTCGAGCACCTCATCCACGCCCATGCCGCTCTTGGCGCTGCAGGCCACGGCGTCGGTGGCGTCGATGCCGATGATCTTCTCGATCTCGTCCTTGACGCGGTCCGGGTCGGCCTGGGGCAGGTCCATCTTGTTCAGCACCGGCATTACCTCGAGGCCTTGCTCGATGGCGGTGTAGCAGTTGGCGACGGACTGGGCTTCGACGCCCTGGCCGGCGTCTACCACCAGCAGTGCACCCTCGCACGCTGCCAGCGAACGCGAAACTTCATAGGTGAAGTCCACGTGACCGGGGGTGTCGATGAAGTTCAGCTGGTAGGTTTTACCGTCCTGCGCCTTGTAGTGCAGGGTGACGCTGTGGGCCTTGATGGTGATCCCGCGCTCGCGCTCCAGGTCCATGGAATCGAGGACCTGGGCCTCCATTTCGCGCGCCGACAGGCCACCGCACATCTGGATGAAACGGTCGGCCAGCGTCGACTTGCCATGGTCGATGTGGGCGATGATGGAGAAATTGCGGATATGACTCAAATCACTCACGGGTCAACACTCGAAAAGGCTGCGAGCCGGACGCCCGCCGAAAAATAGCCGGGAATTGTACCTCAAGCCGCAGGGATATGGGAGATTCCTCTATCGGCCTGCCTACATCC